>JAACDM010000443.1 GCA_009936795.1 Verrucomicrobiaceae bacterium
ATGTCACTCCGTGTTGCTGAGTCGCTGGTTTTGCAAAGCAAGGCAACAGGGCATGTTCACGGTCCTGGGCTATCACGAAACTACCGGCGAAGACCAAGCAAGTGCAGCACCTTTGTAACCTCCAGCTCTGGTGGCGGATCGCCTATAACCTAGCGACTTCGAACTCACTCCGCTTTCGGAGGCGGACTAGCTGACGTAGTTTAGAGCATGAATTCAGGCTCTCTGGCACCGTTTCGCCAGCCACCTCATCTTCGTCCCACATCGAATTGCCCAGAAACCGAAATAGTTGAAGTTAGTTCGATATTTAGGCTGGACCCGTGCTAGCTTGTTGTTTCAAGCCACACCTTAGTGGACGTCTCGTTGAAATCTGGGCCAAATCGGGTCCGGCACGATTCCGTCGCCTCCTCTGAGATTAACTCGAGGAGCATCATGTCTACAGTATCCCTATTCCCGTCATCATCGACCCTACGTGTCGTCAAGAACGCCAAGAACGAACAACGAAGATCCAGCTGTGATCATGAAACATCCGCCACGGCAATCGTCTATTGCGAAGCAAACTTCGGCAAGATGGACGGCAAGACCGCCAATGGACTGGTCCGTCACTCCGAGAAATACGAGATCCTTTCTGTCATCGACAGCGAAAAGGCGGGGCTCGACGCAGGCATGGTGCTCGATGACATCCCTAACGGAATCCCTATCTGTCTTGATCTCGATGAAGCGCTGAAACTCGCTGGAGAAGGCGTGCCAGACTACTTCATCTTTGGGATGGCGCCGTCGAGTGGCATCCTTTCAACGAAGGAACGTGGCCTTGTCCTTGAGGCGATTGGCCTGGGGATGAACATTGTGAATGGGCTCCACGAATTCTTGAATGAAGATCCCGAATTCGCAGCAGCGAGTGCCAGAATGCATGTGCAGATCCTCGACGTCCGAAAGCCCCGAGCCAAGAAGGACCTGCGGATGTTCAGTGGGCGCATTGACGAGGTCACCTGTCCTGTGATTGCAGTGCTAGGCACCGACGGTGCTATCGGCAAGCGCACCACGGCGACCATCCTAACACGGGCGCTCAACGATCAAGGAGTGAGAGCCGTCATGGTGGGCACCGGCCAGACTGGCCTGATCCAGGGAACGCGCTACGGGATTGCGCTCGATGCGATTCCGTCGCAGTTCTGCTCTGGTGAAATGGAATCTACCGTCGTCGAAGCGTTTGAAGCTGAGAGCCCTGACGTTATCATCGTCGAAGGACAAGGCGCCTTGAGTCACCCCGCCTACTTAACCTCAACATTCATCCTTCGCGGCAGTCGGCCCGACGGCGTGGTGCTGCAGCATGCTCCGGGACGTGGTCATCTGGGAGACTTCGGAACGGTTGCCATGCCAACGCCAGCGGCCGAGATCAATCTCATTCAAACCTTCGCCAAGACGAAGGTCATCGGACTAACGATCAACCATGAAGACATGACTGACACTGAAGTCAGCGCCGCCATCACCAAGTATGAGGATGAACTCGGCATCCCTGCCACGGACGCCCTGACTCGTTCACCGGAGCGTCTTGTGGAGATGGTCCTTGCCGCTTTCCCAGCGCTCAGTGCAACGTTAGCGGCGAGCGCCTAGTGAGCGCGCCGCGCTTACTGATCGACCTTGAGAAGCTCCATCACAATGCCCTGACGCTGGTCCAACGCTTGGCCCTTCATGGCATCTCGGTCACCGGTGTGACCAAAGCGGCGCTCGGCGCACCAGAGATTGGCAACGTCTTGCTCCAGGCAGGAGTGACTGCGCTCGCCGGCTCTCGTATTGAGAACCTCGAAGTGATGAAACGTGCGGGTGTCCCTGGCCAGATGACGCTTATCCGGTCGCCTATGCTTAGCCAAGTGGACCGCGTTGTCAGGCACGCCGACGTAAGCTTCAATACCGAACTCGACGTCATCAGCGCGCTGTCGTCCGCCGCGCAGCAGGCAGGACGGATGCACGGGGTCATCCTCATGGTCGAACTTGGTGATCTCCGAGAAGGCATCATGCCTCGTGATCTCAAGGAGACTGTACGACAGGCACGTCGTTTCCCTAACATCGGCATCAAAGGCATCGGCACCAATCTCGCGTGCCGCAGTGGGGTGTCACCTGATGCCAACAACATGGCCGAACTGTCCATCCTCGCCGACTCGATTGAATCTTCCTTAGGTATTGAGATAGACATCGTCTCTGGAGGGAATTCCGCCAACCTTCAGTGGGCTCTCAGTGGCGCAGACACCGGCCGGATCAACAATCTTCGTTTGGGTGAATCGATCCTGCTTGGTCGTGAGCCTCTCCAACGTCAACCGATTGAAGGGTTGCACACGGACGCTATCACGCTCGTCGCTGAAGTGATAGAATCTAAACTCAAGCCATCGCTGCCTTGGGGCGAGACGGCCCAGACCGCATTCGGAGAGAAACTTCCTACGATTGACCGGGGCAATATTTGGCAGACCATCCTCGCGATCGGACACCAAGACACTGATCCATGCGGCCTCCTCCCACCTGAGGGGATCAAGATCCTTGGGGCAAGCAGCGATCACCTTATCGTGGACTCTAGCAGTTATCATGAACGTCTGTCCGTCGGTTCCGAGGTCACGTTC
>JAACDM010000444.1 GCA_009936795.1 Verrucomicrobiaceae bacterium
CACAACCCAGATCTCAAGCTGATCTTGGCGGGTTTGTCACCTATCCTGTTAGGATTTCATCCAGCAAACCTGACGGAGAGCCCATCTTTGCTGCTCTCGATCCTGAGGGCAAGCCACTTCAAGGTGGGTTCACGATGATCCGCGGTTGCACTTGCATCATCTGGACGCCTTCATCTTTGTTCGCGAGACAGACAGAGTTTACGATCGCTTGATCATCGATCTGCCCGATCTGAATAACGCACTGTTAGATAAACGTGACACGGTCGATTTCTACAAGATGATCAAAGACAAGTTGGCTCCTGGTGGTGCTTTGGCCACCCAGGTGCCTCGCCCTTCACCACCCGACAAACTTACTGGTGTATCGCCACGACGCTAGAAGCCGCAGGTTTCGAGACAGCCAGCTATCATCTCGGAATGCTAAGCTTTGGCGTCTGGGGGTTCACATGGCCTGCCGAGAGCCACTTGCTACGGACAACATTGAGTTCAACATACCCGCGCAGTACATGACGGCAGACATTCTCCGGGCTTCGGGCATCTTTGGGAAAGACGCGTCCTGGGTGGACGTCCCCGTGAATCGCTTGTTAGAGCCGAAGCTCTACACGATCTACAATCGAGAGGCGACGCAGTAGACGGTTTGCGGTTGCTTCCGGCCTGCGAACGATTAAGAAACGGATATGGCGACGTTCCAAGACATTGAGGGTGGCGGCATTACCACTCCGTTAGGGTTTCAGGCCGGTGCCGCAGCTTGCGGCATTAAGAGGCCAGGAGCCGACAAGCTAGACCTTATGGTACTCTTCACCCCTCATGAAACTACCGCTGCGGCGACCTTTACCAGCAATCGAGTGAAGGCGGCTCCCGTGCGTGTGTGCCAAGAACACATGCAGGGAAACGATATACGTGCGGTCATCGTGAACAGCGGCAATGCCAATGCCTGCACGGGTGCCCAAGGTTTGACCGACGCTAGGGAGATGGCGACTCTCACTGCGAACAAGTTTGGGCTGAAATCAGAGCAAGTATTTGTCTGTTCAACAGGGGTGATTGGGACACCAATGCCGATGGAACGCTTGCGGGCTGGGTTCGAGACAGCAGCGCAGTTAGGTGATGACCCATTACCTCCAACCATGGCCATCATGACGAGTGATACCGTGGCTAAGTATCGTGCGGTAGACGTGACTCTTGGGAATGGTCAAGCCGTGAAGATTGGCGCGATGACCAAGGGCGCCGGGATGATCTGTCCTAACATGGCTACTATGTTGTGTTTTATCACCACAGATGCGGCCATTCATCTTGACTGCTTACGCGAACTCACCAAACGCGCCGTAAAGTACACCTTCAATCGAATCACGGTCGAGGGTGACATGAGTACGAACGATACCGTATTAGTAATCGCAAACGGTCAGGCTAAGAATACGCCAATCGAATCTGACACCTCTGAAGCAGCGGCCTTCTACGAAGCACTCTACGATATAATGTTATCGCTCGCCAAAGCCATGATACGTGACGCCGAGAAAGCCACTCGGTTTATCGAACTCACCGTTCGTGGCGCTTCTACTGAAGAGGACGCCCACACCATCGGCAAAGCGGTGGCCAATTCCGTGTTGGTCAAATGCATGTGGAACGCCGGGCAACCATATTGGGGCCGCGTGATGCACGCGATTGGTTATGCGGGCGTGGAGGTAGATGAAACGAGAATCTCTATCGATTTCAATGATGTCCCAGCAGCTCGAGAAGGCATCGCAGCAGGCACGCCGGTGTCCACCATGCGCGATGAAACCGATTCTAAAGAACATCGCCTTGTGATCGATCTTGGCCTAGGCGAGGCCTCAGCGACTGTCTATACAACGGATCTGAATGAGAACTTCGTGGAGTTTAATTTGTTAGACTGACCTTGTAACGATGTCTTATTTTAGTCTATCATGGCCTATGCGTCTCTCTGTTCTCCTGTTATGTTCAGTTGTACTTGGGCTGTGCTGTTCGTCAGTCATCGCTACTGAGGACCATACCCTCACCGTTCACCAGGCACTGACAACACAAGGAAGTGAGACGACGATTGCGCCAGTAACCTATAGTACCTGGTATGGGGCTGAACAAGAGACAACGCTAGCCGCATTGTGTTGGCCTGCGATGATCGGCAGCCCTCATGACGATGTGACTACATCAGATCGTAATTGGGCTAGCTTGTTAGGCTTAAAGTCAAGTTTGGTCAAACGAGAAGAGGGCTGGCGATTGACCTTAGACCTTTCCAAGTTAAAGCCTATTCCATCTCGACCCGAAGTCGCCGAAAGCGGTGACGATCTAAGAGTGATGGTCCTGGAACAGATCTTCGAGGCAGCTAGCAAGAACCTCTTGGTGGTGGGCGTCTTTGATTGCGAACTCTCTGTCTTAGGAGAAGGTGCCCATGACGATCTCCGAATGCTCAAGATTCCCAAGTCTCTCAATCCGGTCTCCGCTACCTGGGGCCCCTGGACCTATGCAGATCTCCGAAAGACCTATCCTGACGGCGACCTTCACCACTTGGCAGCTCGCAGTCTGACGCAGATCGAAAGCCTGCACACCCTCTTCCTCATCTTAGGAAGCGAGAGGCAATCAGCTAAAGGCACAACAGCAATGAGCGCCTTTCTCAAGGAGGTGCTGGCGCGTGTCGGTGATGATAAATTTGCTCAGGCGCTAAAGGATTCCGAGACTCTCGTGCAAGAACGCATTGCCAAGGCGCTGGGTGGAGGCTCCGGGAGTGTAGGACCGTTTCCGAAGACGGCAGCATTCCTAAAAAAGTAAGCCTAGTCTGGCTCGCCGGATCGGTTTCAGGAACGACTGACGATCTTCCTTAGCTCTCCTTTGGTCCGTGCACCATCAAGAGTG
>JAACDM010000445.1 GCA_009936795.1 Verrucomicrobiaceae bacterium
AAGGACACCTTCCGGATCGATCACTACCTGGGCAAAGAGACGGCGCAAAACCTCATGGTCCTGCGCTTTGCCAACACCATCTTCGAGCCCCTCTGGAATCATCAACATGTCGATTCCGTGCAAATCACTTGTTCGGAACACCTCGGGATGGAAGGTGGACGCGGCGGCTACTACGACAAGGCCGGCGCCCTTCGCGACATGGTGCAGAACCACCTGCTCCAGCTTCTCAGCCTCGTGGCCATGGAGCCGCCAACCGATCTCTCCGCCGACGGAGTGCGCGATGAGAAAGTGAAAGTCATTCGCTCACTCCGTCCCCTCAAAGACGCCAAAGCCGTCGCCGAGAACGTTATTCGTGCTCAGTACACAGCGGGAAGCATCGATGGTAAGGAAGTGCTAGCTTATCGCGAAGAAGACCGCGTTGACGCCAACAGCCAAACCGAGACCTACGTTTCTCTCCGTGTGCATATCGACAACTGGCGTTGGTCTGGCGTGCCCTTTTACATCCGTATGGGCAAACGTCTTCCGAAGAAGGCAACGGAAATTTCTATTCACTTCAAGAAGCCACCTTGCGTGTTGTTCAATCGCCAAGCTGGCTCTGACAACCAAAATGTGTTAGTCATCCGAATACAGCCCGACGAAGTTCACTCCCTGCGTATCACGTCGAAGGTTCCTGGTTCTGCTCTGCGCATGGAACACGTGAAGATGGATTTCCGTTACAGCACGTCCTTCGGAAAAGCTAGTCCCGAGGACTATGAACGCCTCCTGCTAGATGCCATGTCAGGCGATGCGACGCTCTTTGCGCGACGGGACGAAGTAGAGGAGGCTTGGCGCTTCATTGACGCGGTCGAGCATGCCTGGCACCAATCAGCGACGCCGCTGCCGATGGCAGAATATCCTGCCGGACATTGGGGACCTGACGAGGCCGACGAGATGATGCGGACCGACAAGCGTCTATGGCGCCGCTTGTAGATTTCTTAAGGTACGAGCACAACTCGATAATAACCACTCGCCACCTGGGTCCGCGCTGCGTTGGCATCCTCCAGAACGGCGTCGTTAACCTGAACGGAGAATCTGGTGTCCTCGATCGTTTCCCAATTCTTTAGATCGTTGGAGAATTCGACCAAATAGCCAACGTCTTGAGCAGCAAGCCAGCGCACAAACAGGTTTCCCGAACCACTTCGTGAAACCTGCACTTGAGCAAAGCGTTCACGAGGTGCTTCGACCACCGGCGCACCGCTCGACAGTGGCAGCCCAGGCATGTCTCGCAGCATCACCACCTCGTCCGTGACCAATCCGCGATCGTACAGCTGAATGTCATCTAGCCGTCCACTAAAAGGAAGCGAGCCAAAGCCCCCAAAGAACCAAGCATTAGTCACATCTAAGTTCACCTGCTCAGGTTCGCTTATCTCAACAACAGCCAAGCCATCGACGTAGATGGCTGCTCGCTCATTGCTATAGACCGCGGCCACGTGATGTGTTTGCCCAGCGATGAGAGCGGTGCCCGTCTCTGACCGAATGGCGGCATCGCCGGCAACGAACCAGGCAAGATCGCCTCCCAGAGTGATCAACGCGATGTTCGGTGAAGGCGGATCGCCCTTGGCGAAGAGCGTCTGGGCGGCCGCTCCTACAGCATCTACATTGACCCAAAGAGACACTGAAAGCGCATCAAGCTCAGTGACCGATTCGTCAGCGATCCGGATGGATCCATTTCCGCTAATTGCGGCAGCGGAGCCACTGACCAGGCCTTCAACGCCAAGGGAAACAGCCCCTTCAGCGACTTCCACACTAGCACTAAGCGTATTCTTGGAAATGCCGACCAAAGTTGTCGCATCTAAAGGTTCATCGAGTGAAAAGTGGGCCACTGGCCCCGCCAGATCCACCCCCACAGCGGTCAGTTCAATTTGCGTCGTAGGGACATCGGGATCGTCCGAAGCCACCGCGAGAGTAGCTTCGAAAGGCCCGCTGCGAAGCTCAGCATCAAAGAGCAAATCAATAAACCCTTCTTCCCCAGGTAAGATACTTTGCGGAAAGGAAGTCACCGTAAAGTGGCTCTCATCCTGACCACTCACACTGACATTCGAGAGATTCAGCGATTGAGACGCTCCTGTGTTCAAAACTCGAACAGATACCGACTGAGCCGGCGCCACCGCAAGAAGTCCCAAATTGACCCGAGGAGAAGCGATAATATTTGGATCAGAAGGCTTGCCAGCCGATCCCACGACGAAGTCGTCTAAAAAGAAGCCAGAAGAGACGCCCGTCCCTCCACCATTCACTCGAATCTCGACCGATGTCAGGGTCGAAGCAGCATTCCTATAGGGAAGAACGCTTGTCCGATACCCACGACCCGGCTTTCGAAAATCAATAACATATCCTTCTGCTAGCAGAAACACCTTAACGGCTGCTACCCCGTTTAAACCAGGGTTTGCACCAACATTGGGTAAGTCATCAGAAAGATCTGCGCCCGACACCACGTCAAAGTCGAATATCGGATCGACGAGTTCACCATCTACATCCGGCCCGCGAAAGCCTAGCCGCTGCCCGTCGGGCGGATCTGACTTTGCGGAGACCACGACCTCAAAAACCTCGGCCCCTGTGTCGTCTATCCCCACAAAGGACACATCTTTAGGGTGATCACCCGTTCTCCGCGTCGCATACTCAAAGGACATCGTCGCACCTGCCAATGGTACTGGAGAAACCAGCTCAGCCGTAAGCACATGAGGAGCGAGCGGGCGGTCGACCAAGATGAACGTGTCACCCGCGATGTCGAACTCGGATATGGTCTCGCCGTCTAACAAACCTCCTGTAAAATCAGCCTCCGGCACTTCTCCCGAGAAACTACCTAACTGATCGATAGCCCCGTTCAAGTTTCGAGCATCGAGACCAACCCTTGGCAACCCTGCTTCATATTCAAATCCAGATTGAAAGACCACTGCAGTTCCACCGCCTTCCACAGGGCTATCAATGTCGTTTGGACCCGAGCCCAACAAGAGCTCAAACCCATCGTCGAGCGAATCCCCATCCGAATCGCTTTCGGTTGGATTCGTCCCACGAGCCTTCTCCTCATTGTCCGTTAGGCTATCACCATCCGTGTCGGCCAGCGCAGGATCTGTTGCCGGATTACCATTCACCTCCTCGCCATCCTCCAGCGTATCGCCATCGGTGTCTGCCGCACCTGGATTGGCTCCATTGGCAAATTCTTCTTCATCGGTAAGCCCATCCATATCCAAATCAGCGTCGCGATCCGTCGGATCCGAACCAAACGCCACCTCCTCGCCATCCTCAAAACCGTCACCATCCGTATCGACTTCTAAAGGGCTCGTTTGCAGCTCGTTCACCTCCTGTCCATCGCCCAATCCATCACCATCAGTATCTATTAAGCCAGGGTTAGTACCCAGCTCAATTTCCGTGGCATCCGTGAGTCCATCTTCATCAGTATCTCCTCCTGCAGGCACCGTGGCAGTTACCTCGATCATAGCGGACTGGTCCTGAGCATCAGGATCGTTCGTCGCCAGAACGAGCATGGCACTAAACTCACCCACACCGCCCTTGCGATCAAACGTCACGGTGAGTTCACCGACTTCACCCGGAGCAAGCGAATCTGGAAAGTCAGTGATGGCAAAGTTGTCAGGATTAGCTCCTGATGTCGACACCCCCGAAATCGTGAGGATATTTGAATCGCCTTCGTTCGAAATCGCCAATATCCGCTCAAAGACTTCATCTGACTGTGGAATGCGCCCAAAGCCCAACGTGCGCTCCACAAAGACCCCAGGATCCGACACCCCCGTGCTATGTGAAATGGTCACATCATCTAACCACAATCCAGACGAAACACCCGTGCCGCCACCATTCGCACGAAACTCCATCGTCGCCACCCCTGTTGCTTCCAAATCATTGTATGGCAGAAGCTCAGTCTTGTAGAGAAAGTTATCTAACCCCTTACTCACTGTCATGACGTAGCCATCGGCTCGCAAATCGAGAACGACCGTCCCCACGTTGTTCGTATTCCCTGTTGAGTTGTTGAATGGGAAATCACCATCGTTGTCTTCCCCATCGGCCGTATCCATATCCCAAACGAGTTCGCCACCATTGACTTCGATCCCTAGGCGTAGCATTTCACCAGCCATCGAACTGTTTGCACCTGCAACCACATGAAAGGACTCCCGCCCCTCGGCATCCAGGCCCACAAAATGCGTATTCTTTGCATGCCCACCCACGCGCTTAGTCGAGAACTGATAGCTCACCCGAGTCCCATCAATCGGGACCGTTTCACTTGGCGTCGCGACTAACACCATACTCGCTTCTGGTCGATCAATGATAAAGAACTGATCCTCGCCAACCACTCGCATAAATGCTGATCTAGGCTGCCCCTCTCCCAATCCCATCGGCAATTCGCCCGACCACAATCCTACTTGTTCAAGGGCTCCATTGAGTGCGCTCATATCATCCTCGAAGGGAGGTACCTCGCCATTCGGGTATTCAAAACCACTACGGAAGACGACATTCTGTCCAAGTGCAGTCGACATCACTGCAATCACGAAGCTAGCGGCCAAAGGGAAGGGAGTCATGGTATTAATTACCACCAACGTCATGACGAAGAAGCTTACCCGAGGCAAGGTCTATCGTTTCATCTTGCCGGTTCAACCCTTCAACCGGACGCCAATCTTCTTGAGCGCCTCGAGTTGGTCTTTTTTAATACCCTCATTCCCTTCCAAATACAGACGCAGGAAAGGAGCAAAGCGGGAGTCCCCTTTAGCATCCCTTTCACAAGCAGCCACCAGCGGCCCCAGATCACTAACCTTGTTGTTTCTCATATCGAGAAAACGAACGTCTCGGATACTCTCAAGTCCCGCTAGACTCTTGAGCCCATTGTCGCGGATCTCTAGACTCTGCAGCCAAGGCAGTTGTCCCACCACACTGATGTCTTCGATCACATTGTCACCCACATAGAGAGACCAAACCTTTTTCAGACCTGCCAAAGAACTGATATCCTTGATACGATTGTCTGTTAGATAAAGCGAGTTCATCTTCTCGAGCCCTTTGAGGGGCGACAGATCTCTGACCTGGTTGTGCTCAAGATTGAGATACTGCAGGGCTGCTAACGTTCCAACAGGAGTGATGTCCCGGATTTGATTCTTCTCAAGGCTTAGCGACTGCAATCGCTTAAGACCTTTCACCGGGCCAAGGTCTTCAATCTCGTTCTCCGCAAGACGAATCTCCGCAACACTAACGCAGTGTTCTAGACCTTCGAGACTCTTGATCCCCATCTTGTTCCCGTGAATCACTGAAACGTTCCTGACATCCTCTGCCGTCAGAGGCGCATCACTATCACGCTTGGCAAAAACCTGCTTCCGCACCGCGTTCTCGAAATTCTTGTCCGCGAACACACTGACCTCAACCTTATTCGGTGCTTCCTCTTTCTTGTCGGGCTTGTCTTGAGCCGAAGAAGGGCCAACCAGAAAGAGGGCAGCGAGAAGCATAGTCGAGGTTTTCATACCCAGATTCCTAGCCGATCCTTCGAGACTAGTGCAAAGGGAAATCACGTTCATCGAATTCCTACCGAAGGTATTCTGGAACGTTTCCGTTTAATCTTATGGAAATTATGTTAAATACAATATGAATGAGCAAGGGAAGTGTGCTGCTGTTCATCGGGCTCGCCGGTCTGCTTCACTATCTCGTGCCGCGCGAGAGCGACTATGCGCCGCCAGGAATCGAAGGCGAGGGCCTCCCTGTCGTCATTTCTCCTGCGAACTTTGAAAACG
>JAACDM010000446.1 GCA_009936795.1 Verrucomicrobiaceae bacterium
CGGCGCTGGGTGCCAGCTTGGAAGATCCTGCCATAGCGATCGGCGGCATCGGACAGGGCTTGGACTTCGCCGATGGTCATGCCGCAGGGTTTCTCGCTGTAGACGTCTTTGCCTGCCTTCATGGCGAGGATCGATGCCAGTGCGTGCCAATGATCTCCGGTGGCTACGAGGACAGCATCAATGTCAGGTCGTTCATAGACCTCAAACATGTCGCGGACCATTTGGCAGTCCGTATTTCCGTAGTGGGTATCGACCTGCTGTTTGACGGCTTCTCTTCGCGTGCGTTGCACATCACAGATGGTGACGAACTGAACGTCCTTCTCTGGCAGCATGACGCTGAGGTCATAGCGCCCGCGTGGACCAATGCCGACGCCTGCCAGGGTGATGCGATTGCTCGGAGCGACGTGGCCATCACGGCCGAGGGCTTTCGCTGGAACAAAGTTAGGCAGCGCGACAGCGCCCGCTGCCGCGAGGCTGCGCTGAAGGAACAGACGCCGAGAAGCTTTTGGCGTCTCCTGGGTAGATAAACATCGGGCTTTCATTTGGAAGCCCGATGCTGAGGAATCCATAGAGGATCGTCGATCTTCCAGATGGAATAATAGTGCCTTTTGTTTGGTCGCCAACGCGTCGTGTCCGGAAAGTTGATTGCGGCGTAAATAGCTGACCTCCACTCGTTTGTGGAATCGAAAGGGATGGGATTTCAAGCTGTATTCCTTCAATTTGGGATTGGAAGAATCCGAAATGGACGTGTTCAGGCTGATACTAGCATCTCTGGTAGGCTGGATGAACCAGCAACAAGAGCATATGATCGACTGCTTTCAGGAGGAGATTTGAGTTCTTGAGCATTAAACCTGAGCTCGCTTTGGCAGGTGAAGGGGAGCTGGAATGTCGCGAGCGGTTAGGCGGATTGCTTCGCTACTACTACTAGGATGCGCGATGATTGCTGGGCGGATTGAATTTCCGGACACTATAGGATACTACTATACCACCGGGAGGCAGCATGAACGCAGGGCGATTCGAGTTTCCGGACAGTAAGAGATGCGGTGCGTTACGCAGGAGGCGCTCGCGCTCTCTCAAGGCGTCCACTACCAGGGAGATACGGTCTTGTTTCAGGTTAGCGAACGCCACCGTGAATCAGTTTAGTGCTCCTGCTAGAAGTGCCTTTAGCGAAATCCGACTGTTCGATGAGACAGACAGAATAACCACGCGCTGCGGCATCGACTGCTGCCCCTAGGCCAGTCGCTCCTCCTCCTACGATGACGATATCGAAGGTCTCCGACTGAGCCCGTGAGAGAAATTCAACACGATTCATGGTGCGGTTGTCATGCGCGCAACCTATCTAACATTAATATAGTTTCTCAACCAGGATCTTGAGTCCAGCCCGGTGCGAGGTCACGACAGAATCGTAAACGTCCCGGTGCAAGCCAATCGCATCCTCAGCCTCATCCGAAGGCGCGTCCCCCACGATCACGTGCGCAGACCGCAGCCCGCCTAGCCACCAGCGCGAGTCCGAGATATAGAGTAAGTCTCCTAACGATGCCCCCAAACGCTTGCGGACGTCCTCACTCAGCGTGACCACCGGGAGCTGTCCTTCGCCGCGCCTCTCGGATGGCGTTTCCTTCACCACAACTGGCAGTGCCTTACTGCGAACGCTACCATGCTCGGTCCCAGGCGAGCCTTTATACCGTCGCAAGGCATCGCTCACCGTCCCCCACACCAAGCCGCGCTGTCGCTCTTTGGACTCCGGCTTGGTGAACAAGGTGACCATGACACCGATCCCAAGACAAACGGTGATTCCATAGAACGCGCGCATGAATTTATAGACCTTCATCCCCGAGGCCTCGCTGCCGTCTTCCCCCAGTGGGATGGGAACGCCGTGCGCGAAGGGCGTGATGACATGCGGGAAAGCGATCGACAAGGCCATCGCCAAGAGTCCTCCGATCAAGGTCATCAATGCCGCCTTCGCGGTGAACCTCCTCCAGAAGACGGAGAGCAATAACGTGACGACGAGTGGTGGTGTCACCGAGGCGGTGAAGGCACCGTGCGCAGCGTAAATCGAGTCGAAACCCATAAATACCGGCACAAGGATAACACCGATGAGCGCGACACCAACGGACGCGACGCGGGCGACGCGGAGCATCTGTGCGTCGGTCGCCTCCGGCCGCAGATGGCGCTTGTAGACATCGTTAACCGTCAGTGCCGCGACGGCGGTGATCAGTGTGTCAACGGTGGACATCAGCGCTGCAGTGAGGGCGGCCAGGACCAGTCCGAACACGCCAGGTCGGGATAGCAAATCAGTGGCGATATAAAACGCCTGGTCGGATTTGATCCCCTCGGGAAGATCCCCGTGGTTCACTAGCGCGGCAGCGACCCAGCCCCCAGCAGCTACGACCACAGCGGCGACCGACATCAAACCGACGACCGTCACCAGCGCCGCCTTTCGCGACTCGCGCAACGAGCGCGCCGCGAGGAAACGCATGATGATCCCCTGGTTCAGGAAATATAGCATCGCCGTGTTCGCGATGCCGTCCTGCCAAAATATCCCCACGCTAGGGAACTTTGGATCCTCGTTGAAATTGGCAAAAGCCTGGCGGTGGCCCCTGGGTAAGTTGTCCCAGAAGACGCCGAAACCGCCGACGTAATCGACCCCCAAGAATAATATAACGCAGCCCGTGACAAGTAACATCACCCCTTGAAGAAGATCGGTCATGATAACGCTAGTTTGCCCCCCCGCAGTGACATACGTCATCGAGATCAACGCGATGAGCAGCGCCGAAACCGGGATCGGCCAGCCGAGCAAAGCGTTAAGCACTTTGCCCATTGTGAATAGGTTCACTCCCACATAGCCCACGAGATAGATGAGGATGCAGACTGTCGCGGCAAAGCGAACCTTCGCATTGAAACGCCGCTCAAAGTACTCCGGAACGGTGGTAACCCTCGAGAAATAGAGGATAGGTAGCCATCCGAACGCTAGCAGCGGAAACCAAATCCAGTCGTTCATGTACGTCTGGCTGCTCGACAGCCCGTACTTGAAACCCATGTTCGAATACTTAACGAAACTGTAAGATCCCACCGTCGTCGCGACCAGGCTGAACGAGATCAGCCACCAACTAAACCGCTGGCCTCCGAAGAAGAAATCTTTCGTCGTCTGTTTCTTACGACCAAACCAGGTGCCGACGAGTAGGATCATGACGAAGTAGCCGACCATGATCCCGTAGTCGAGCGCGGTGCCACGCATCTCCCCCTCCTTCTTGTCCAAGATGTGATCAGCGCCTCCGGTGTAAGGCTGCGCCGGTGTCTCGTTCATCGGGGCATACTGGAGCCACCCTTGTATTGATGCGAAATATCCGATCACCCCACAACACGCGATCAACCGAACGAGCCCTCGCCCTCGCAAGCCAATAAAACCCTGTCGTGCGGCAAAGAGCAATCCAATCAGAAAGATCGCACCACCGATCACGTAGGAGTAAACAAAGGGATCATTCATAGTTGGTCAGAAATCATAAAACTAGTATTCGCAAAGGGGGGCTCGCCCACAGCTCAAGCCCGAGAAGCCGCGATAGCCTCCCCAAACTCGGCCAGTCCCGGAACAATGAGATCCGGCTTAGGCGCCTCAGGATCGTCCTCTCCATGACGGTCACCCGTCAAGACTTTCACACCGAAAGCCCCGGCCCTGCGAGCCAGTTCAATGTCGGTATACAAACGATCCCCAACCACGGCCACTTGTTCCCCGACCAGCCCGTGACGTTCGAGCACGGGCGCTAGTATACGTGGGTCCGGTTTGCCGACCACCACCTCCGGCTCGCACCCCGTAGATGCGGTGATGCACGCACAGATTGCGCCACAATCGACCAGAACTGTCGGCCTATCCGTGGGACAAAACGTGTCTGGGTGAGTAGCGACGAAACGTTTCCCTCTCCCAATCCAGAAACACGCACGACAAAGATCATCGTAGAGCAAAGCAGTATCAAACCCAACCACCACCAGCCCGGGTTCGGTCTTACCCGTCGCAATCTGGAAACCCGCCCCAGCTAAAGCAGCCTTCAGGGCAGGAGTGCCGATCACATAGATGCTGCCGATCTCAGAGCCGAGTTTCGCTAGGTAAGTGATCGTAGCATCCGCGGATGTCACGATCTGCTCGAGCACCACCTCGATCCCGAATCGCGCCAGGCGGGCGACGTATTCTTCGCGGGCATGCGAACAGTTATTGGTGACGAACGTGTAGCCAATCGCGAGGTGATCGAGCAGCTTGAGGAAGGGCCGCGTCGTGTCGAAAAGCTGGCCGCCCCGGTAGATAGTGCCGTCCATATCGAGCGCGACATGCCGGAGTTCACGCAACTTATCGCGAGAGCTTGAGAGAGTCATGGTAGCAAGGAGTCAGGTCTTGGTGTTGGTCAATTAGCTGTCCGGTTACTCTCAACCTGACGCCTATGAGTAACTACTTTGGCTCTAAAATCTTTCGTTGAATTCGGTAGAAGCCAGTGTTGGCAACGCGAGTGGTGGGATCCGTGAACGACATTTCGCCGTTTGCTTGTGCAGCGAGGTCAG
>JAACDM010000447.1 GCA_009936795.1 Verrucomicrobiaceae bacterium
ACTAAGAAGGCCTTCATCATCAGGCAGCGCCCCAATCAGCGTTTCATAGGCACGATGTACGAGCGACCTTTGATCGTAGGCCAGGCCGATCCGGCGGAGTAGTCCTACCCGTTTGTGAACCCGCGCCACCTGCCCCAGCACTGGTTTCTCCACATCCTCTAGCTCGGACAGACGCCGAACATCCGCCTGCAATTCTGTCAATTGCCTCTGCAGAAAGGTCTCCAACGCATCCCCTCGGCTTGCACTCGCCATGAACCCTTTCATGGCACGAGGGAAATACTTGCTGTAGTCGTCCTGATTGCGTGCGTAAACATAGCGTGCCGGCTGAGTGCTCGCTTTCTTGGCCGTAAACAACGGCTGAAGATCAATCAACTGATCCAACGCTCTCGCAAACGCCAAATTGGCCTCAACGTCCTGACCAAGCTGTTCCTTCAATTCACCTAGCTTGAGAATTAACCCGACATCGGCATGGTCTCCTAACAAAAGCTTTTCATAAGTCCGCAGGGCCGTCTTGGCATAGAGTTTCTGTTCGAGACTACGTGCTACTTTCCGCTGAAACCCAGCGTAGTCGGACAAGTCCTGGGCTTTGGCAAACGTTGTCTCCGCATTGCGCACCTCACCCGCATCTAGAAAGGCCTGTCCGATATCCAAATGCACCTGCGGAGGCACCGCTTCCCCCATCCCAACCAGGCGTCGCCCAAAGCGAAGCAAGCCTTCGCGATCTTTGGCAGATCCACTGGTAGAGCGCCCACCAACACCTACTTTGGAGAGTTCCATCAACTCGCGTAACTGTGAAGTCCTCCGTTCACCTGCAATGGGTAGTGTCTCTGCCATCGCTGCCATCATCATCTTCTGGTCTCGCACTTCTTCAGAAAGATCCGCGAGCAGCTGATAGAGATACAACTTGTCATCCCGCCCAGCCAAGCGCTCCAGAATCACGCGTCGGGCCCACTCCATCACTGGCCTTGGCGCTCTAGCATTGAGCAATCCGTCAATAGCTATTGTAAACAAGTCATCTTTGTCTGCATTCTCAACCAAGTACTGAAACATACCTCGTGCTTGCCTAGCCTTGCCCGTCTGCTGCAAAGACTGGCCCAATAGGAGGTAGGCATCAATGCGGCCCGGATGTTCCGCCACTCCACGCCAGTAGGCCTTGGTTGCTTCAGTATGCATGCCTGCGATCTTTAACACGCCAGCTTCAAACTCGGAACTGGCAGGGTTCTTCTCGAGATCGCGCATCTCTTTCAAGACGGCCTGTGCCTGATCGTTCTTCCCACGCTCAAGACAACTCATTGCGAGCTGCGTCAGCAACTCAGGCTTACCCTCCTGATCGAGCTCCATCAGTTGGCGTAGTGTCTGCTCATAATGATAGTAATCATTGCACATCACATAAATGCGCGCCTTCTCTTCGAGCATGGCAATCTCAGACTCGCCAGATTGCTTCATGAACTCTTGAATGATCTCCGTCGCGGATACAGGATCATTCACCTTGGCATACAAACGAACGAGTAAGGCGCTGTCACGTTTGTTCGCCGTACCATCAACAAGCTTCTCCTCCAACTCGATCGCAATGTCTGCCAACTTACCAAGTCGCGAAGCAGTGGCCATGAGACGATCTTCTACATAGCGACGACGCCCCGGCGATTCGACCCGGAGCCACACACTGTGCCAATAGCCGTAAGCCTCCTCCTCATTTCCCACTTCCGAATGCAGCCAAGCCAAACGCATCTCCAAGTCTGAAGAGAATCTCTCGGGTCCACGAGCAGTGCGCAAGCGTTCTAGCACATCAACCGCATTGTCCTGGCGTCCCACTTGCTCCCAGGACTCGGCCAGTTGTACGCGATCAGCAGAATCCGGCTCTGCCACGCCTTCCATGCGTTCCAGCACCTGTGCCATGGCTTCGTCAGCACCGCGCGCTTTGTGCATGTCGAAGAGAAACTGCAAGGCAGGCATCGCGCGGTCACCACCAGCGATACAAGTTTCTGCGTATTGAATAGCCAAGTCCTCTAATCCAAGGTCTAACGCAACCCCGGCTCCTCCCAACAAGGCGTCCCCACGAGCCAGTTCTTCAAAGCCATCCCAGACCTGGCGCCCTTTGTCGCGCTCACCACGCTCCAAGTAGAAGCGACTTAAACCCGCCCGCCAATCGAGACGTGCTGGCTCCAGTGCAATCGTCTCTTGATAGGAGGTAACAAGCAAGTCTTCACGGCCGGTCTCGCGGCAGATCTCAAGCAATTCACGCCGCATTTCGGTCGTGAACGTCCTTTCATCCGCCTGCTTAAACAGCTC
>JAACDM010000448.1 GCA_009936795.1 Verrucomicrobiaceae bacterium
CGCCTGAAACTTTCCTCAATCAACACTTCCAAACTCAGAAAACACACCTAAACTAACAGAGCGTTATGTCCGGCCCATGTCCACTTGCTTGGGGGAACTCCAATCAGTTTGTCGTATCTTACTGGCGTGCTCGTCTGAGCGGCTAGAACCACCCTGGGAAAGTGCGATATTGTAGCTACTCTGAGATTTTTTGTAACGATCAGCGTTCTTTAACGTAGTAGCCCCCCGCCCCATAGGTCTAATGCGCACATTAATTTCATATCTATTCTTAGTGATATCCATCCCCCTTGTATGGTGCCAGGATGTTCCTTGGTCCCAGTCGACGTCGCCTGCCTGGGGCGATTTCCAGGGCACTCCGCCTCCTCTCTTGCCGCCTCCCGCAGAGAACTACGATGCCTTCACCTACACGGAAATCCTTTGGGATTTTACTTGGGATCCTGCTACGAAAACCCTGACGGTGAATGTGCAAGCCGCATTTTTGCAGCAGCAGTGCTGGGTGCGCCCTTCGGCTGCATCTGCTGCCCTTTTAACCCACGAGTTGGGGCACTTCGACTATACAGAAGTACATGCTCGCACTTTGAAAAAGCGAATCTTCGAGTCTGCTGAGTTGAAAGATCTCCTGAGGCCCTGTGATGTGTCTCTGGCTGAGATCGAGGCCTTCTTGACTGAGCTCCATGCCGAAGAAATTGAAAAGCTGATCTCGATCAACGAAGAATACGATAGCACTCAGGAAACAGATCACGGACAGAATCTTATCGCGCAAACGGACTATACCAACAATATCATCCCGGGTTTGTTGAGCGCGGTTTCGAGCTATGCAGATCCCGATGTCGTGGTCACCGTAATCAGCGAAGGGCCCGAGCCATTGCCTGGCGGCTATGTTGGAACATTGGCCTACAGCTTGCAGCTTGGCCCTGAAGCCATGTCCTTTGGCGAATGGAACTGGGTTCTCGAAGGGCAATTGGATTTTTCTTTTGTCAATGACGGGACAGGCGGCCTTGCTAGCTTTAGCCACGAGTATACTAGCAATGACTTTGATGGACACCTGCTGGAAGCGACGACTCCTACAGTTCCGCCAATTCCCGTTGTTCCCGTGAGTTTGCTTGAAAGCCCTACAGGCAAGCACCTTTGGCTCAATTTCAGCGCAACAAACGATCCCCTCCCTCAACACGAACTTACGTTTGCTCCGGTGACGAATGCGCCTTTGCCTATTCCTGTGACCCCTGACGAGACTACCATTGCGTTTAATCACGGCGCTTCCCTCGCACTAGGCAACTGGATGGCCCAGTTTGGTGACGGCAGTTTGAAGATGAAGGCACCTTTGACCTGTCCGGAAGAAGTGTTGTCGTATGTCATCGACATTGGTGCAGGTCAACAGTTGGAGTTGAAGTGGACACTCCACAGACAAACTGGCACTGGGAGTGGTGGCGGTTCCGGCGGGGGCTGGCCTGGAATTGGTGGGCGACATCAAGCAATCACCAATTTCCAGCTGGATCGGCAAACTGGGCCATGCACTCTTACGTGGGCGTCTGTCGAGGGAACCGATTACCGAGTTGAAGCATCCTCAGACCTGATTGCTTGGGATGTAGTCGGTAGTAACGTTCTTGGACTCACAGGCTCCACCTCATTCACAGATGAGCAAACCGCTGGCTTTACTGAGCGTTACTACCGAGTTTGGCGACTGTCGCCATAGCCGCACCTTCTTCATTCGGGTGGAATGATTCATCGCTTAAGTTTGATGGTTTTGTCTCTTGCCATTTCTCAGCGAAGTCGTCTTCGTTTCCGTGCGATCTGGCGCATTGAGCGGACAACAAATGACATCACACTTTCAAAGGTGCGGCGTTCAAGATGGGCAGCTTCGTTGTCTTTGCTTTGGGCTTGCTTTGGTTTTTCTGCGAGAGTGGGGGAGAAGATGCTGAAGGGCCCATCTTGAGAACTTTTATGAAACTGGTTTGCACAACCCCGTTTCATCCATGTCTTTCCGAGGCCGTGGACTTGAGGGGCGCTGCTAGGAAATTGCTTTTCGTCTA
>JAACDM010000449.1 GCA_009936795.1 Verrucomicrobiaceae bacterium
CGGACTGAAGGAAACGAAACCACAAAGAAGTGGGGATCCTTAAAATTAAGAAAGTTGGTGCCCGACCTCGATTGGCCTGTTTGTTCGATCATGCCTTTCACCGTGGCCATTTGATCGACATGGCTGGCGATGGCCGCTTGATCTGAGGCAAGCAGAATGGGGAATTCCAAAGGGGCTTCGGCTGAACCCTCGGATTGGTTCGTCGGAGGGATTTCTGGGGCGATTGGAGCAGACGTTGCGGGGTCTTTCGAAGGGAGTGAAATGACGTAGCCTCCGATAGCGAACGCGATGAGAATGACGGCTGCGGCTAGCCATTTCTTGCCGGCGTTGCTAGGCAAGTCCTCTTCTCCAGGGGCCATGAACTGAGGCGTGGTGGGTTCCTCGCTCGTGCCGCCGATGAAGACGGCAGCCGTATTGCTATCTTCTCCGACACTGTTGGGATTGCGTGCGTGACGAAAGGTGCGTAGGGCGATCTTGGCCGTTGTTGGGCGTTCGTTAGGTTGGCGTTCGATCAGGCTCATGACCCAGTCTGCGAGTGCGGGTTCCAAGTCCGAGCGCATTTCATTCAGAGGCGTGACGCGATGCTGAAGATGGCTCTCCATAATATCGGCAGGTGTGTCGCCATCAAAAGGGAGAATACCAGTGAGAGTGTAGTAGAAGACACAGCCTAACTGATAGAGGTCTGTTCGCACATCGAGCTCCTGATGCTCGAATTGCTCTGGAGCCATGTAAGCGCTTGATCCCATGATCGTATCTTCGTAGGCCTTTGTTTGTTTCTCGGGCTTAGTAGAGAACTTTGCTAGCCCAAAGTCTAACAATTTAACTTGAAACTTGTCACTTGGCAGCCAGCGAAACATCAGGTTGCGCGGTTTGATGTCGCGATGCAGTAGGCCATGATGATGCGCTGAGATGAGAGCATCCATCGATTGCTCAACGATCTCGACAAAGTCTTCGGCGACCATGGGGCCACGCTCGACGGCGTCACGCAGCACCTCGCCATCGATCAGTTCCATCACGACATAGGCCCCTTTCTCATCCATACCGGCGTCAAAAACTGAGATGATGTTAGGGTGCTGCATGACCGAGAGGATGGAGGCCTCTCGAAGAAGGTCGTTCACAGCCGATTGATTCTTCTCACGAGCTTCCTTCTCTGCGACGTCGTCGAGGGGGAGAAGCCGCTTGATCGCGACTTGGCGAGACAACTTTTTGTCCCAGGCTTCGTAGACTATGCCTACACCGCCTTGGCCGACCTCTTTGCGAATTTCGTAGCGGCTCTCCATGAAGCGTCAGTAATGACGATTACGAAATTCGGGGAAACTTGACATCAAGCAATCATATTCTTACTCGACGACCTAGTTTCGCTTGGCGGTGCGCCTGGATCTACGAGGGTGGCATTGGTGTTTTCCCACAAGTTAGCTTACTTCATTGCCATCGGAGGCATGGCCATTGGGCTGTTTGCTTCGAGGTCGCTCTGGTCACCGAGCGTTGTTGACCCTGGTCCTCCACCTGATTTCATCCGCTTTGTTGAGAATGAGCGGACTGGGGAGCTACAGACTGCGATTTCGACTTACCGGTCGTCCAGAGGGGTGACGGTGGCGCTCATTGGCGCGGTCCATGTCGCCGATAAGGTGTACTACGAAACGTTAAACGCGCGCTTTAGCGAATATGATGCCGTTCTTTACGAACTTGTGGGTGATCCGGAAGCGCTTTTCAGCCAAGAGACGGAAGCGTCGCCGAGCATGCTGCGGATGTTTCAGCAGAGCCTTGTTGGCGTCTTGAATCTCCATTTCCAACTCGATGGGATAGACTACACGACACCGCACTTTGTGCATGCGGACTTTACGAAAGAGGAATTTGAGGAACGGCAGAAAGCTCGTGGAGAATCTATCCTGACATTCATCATGAAAGCAGTCAGTGCTCAAGCGGTCGGTAAAGAAGGCCAGGCTAGGGGGCAGCAGGTAGATCCATGGCAATTGATGCGCGCTGTCTTTAGCAAGGATCGATCGAATCGTCTCAAGCTGATTGTGGCACGACAGTTTGATAAAGCGGATGAGATGTTCGCCTTGATGGAGGGAGAAGAGGGCTCTGTCATCATCACGGAAAGGAACGAGCGCGCGATTGGGGTGTTAGAAGAACAAATAGCGGCGGGGAAACGCAATCTCGCGATTTTTTATGGTGCGGGTCATTTGTTGGACTTGGACCAACGATTGATCGATAGGAAGTTCAGGCGTAGCGGGCATGAATGGCTCACGGCTTGGATGGTCACCAAGCCCAAGTGACATGAACTCACGTTCGGGATGGCGCTAATGCGATTCCGCCGGCCAGTGCTGCGCCATCTTGGAGCGAAGAAACTCGGCGCTGCGGGCTAACTGATCCATGCCATCCACCCCATCTTCGATGCTAATCCAGCTATCGAACCCGACGCGCTTGAGTTCGCTGAAGATCGCGTCGTAGTCATTGAGACCTTCCCCAATCTGTCCATGGCGCAGGCGCTGTGCATAGCCTTCTACGCCGACTTCTTCTCGACGGAGATCTTCGATAGTACCTTCGATCAAGTAGCGATCGCTTGCGTGCATCGTCTTCACACGGGAGGACACACGGTAGAGCAATTCCAAAGGATCTTCTCCCGCTAGAATCGTATTGCTAGGATCGTAGTTTACTCCAAAGCTAGGATCGTTTACAGCGGCGACGAGATCACAGAAGATATCCATCATCTGGGCAAATTCTGGGTAATCCCAAAAATCGTCTTTGTAGTGATTTTCGATGATCAACGTGATTCCACGCTCTTTGGCATACGGGAGGCAGGCCTTGATGCATTCTGCCGCGTAGCCGA
>JAACDM010000450.1 GCA_009936795.1 Verrucomicrobiaceae bacterium
AGTGTTAGTATGCCTCCTCCGGCATCAGATCAATTTTTTTAGGGCCTTGGCTTGAGGGCCCGCCTTTGCGTGTTCGTTGATCTGTGTTATGTTGGAAATCGATCTTACATCAGGCTTCGTAATCTTCCACCAGATAGTGTTATAAAACACACCCTAGAATTTCCGGGTCTTCTGACTCGAGTTGTTCGCAGCGAGAAAGAAGGTCACGACGTCATACTTACTATTCGAGGCTAACAGGCGGATGCAGTCCGACTTCTGGCTTTTTGGGAGCGTGCGAACTTGATTGCTCCGGTCCGGGCGCCCAGAATTCAAAAGTCGAAAGGCGTTAGTCAGAGGCGGCTGGTACTGGACGTCGTATGAAAACATAATGGCACTCGCGGACAGTATTGATGCTCTTTATGCCACCTTTATTGACGTACGAAAGCCGCAAAAGATCGATGGATGCTCTTGCTTCTAGGAGTCTGTCGGAATTAGAAAGAAGGACGAATCCGAGGAATCTGGTTACGGCAGGTGATCCCAGGGATGTCCAGGAGATGTCACTGATTTCTCCGAGCTTGAGAAGCTCATGGCCTAAGGCGGAGCTGCCTGTGGAGGTCTCATTCTGTCCCAATGATCCTGCTCATGTCTGTTCTGACAGGATTATGGAGACAGGATAATCCGCGCAATGGGGGACTTGGTTTCAGAATAGGTGCCCTCCATTTCATCGTACCTATGTCTAACGCTGCTTCATGACAGGGGTGTCAGGAAACAGGGAATAGTTCCCATGTTGGGAATGGATTCCCAGATTGGCTTGGGAACTATTCCCAATCGCACTGTTTCAGCTTTGTGGCTAGTTATTGCATAAAGCGCTTTTCAAGAAAGACTTAGGCGTATTGCGTAGGCTTGGCACAGAACGGGCGATGATAAGGGGAAGAACGGTAACCCCACATCATGAACTCAGTGACCATCCTCTCTCCCCTAACCATCGCGGCAATGGCCGTGATGGTGGGGATGGCACTAGGTGATGATGATCGGAGAGCACTCCGAGAAAGTGCGGACCGTGCGGCAGAGGCTATTCGGGAATCTCGGCAAAGCTCGTCTAACAGCGATAATGATATTCGAGAGCATTACGAGTCTGAGCGTGAAGCATTACGAGAAGACTTGGCGCGCGAGATTTCTAAGTTAGGTGACGGCCCGTCCCGTGAGGCCGTTGACCGGGTGGTCAAAGGCTTTAAAAGAGAGCATGAAGAAGCCTTGAAGGAGCAGCAGAACCTTGCAAAGGACTTATCAAGAGATGCCACCGGTAATTCACGTCTTGCTGCACTCACAGACTATCACGATGAGCGAAGCAAGGCCACGGAGGAGCGCCGTCAACAGAGGCAGCGCTACAATGATCAACTCCTAGACGCCAACTCACCAGAGGAACGAGAACGGCTACGAAACGACTTTCGAGAAGACCAGCGTGCTAGGCATCAAGAGATGAAGTCCGCTCTTCAAAGCCTCCTTCGCGAAGTTCGCGGAGGCCATCAAAGCGGGAGTCGCCGCACCGACGCTTCCTAACCAATACAAATCCATCAGTTATCATTCCAAACTCTAAAGCGCTAAATTAAGAACGTTTTGTGACAACTTTGTCATCTTTCACCCACCAACTAACCAACTACGAAATCAACCCATACACACACCTAAACATGAAACTTAAGACAACTACCTTAGCACTCACGGCAATGAGCCTCACCCTTATCGGAACCGCTAGTGCTGAGCGCGTCTTCGGACTCGGCGGCGAGAGACCAGCCCCCATTGATGCGGACGCCGATGGTGATGGCACCGTGACCGATGAAGAGCGAGAAGCCGCGAGGTCAGCACGAGAAGAAGCTCGGGCCGCAGCAAGAGCCGCGCGTGAAGAAGCCCGTCAGGCGATCATCGATGAGTTCGATGTCGACGAGGATGGCGTGCTCAACGAAGAAGAGCGTGCGGCTGCCAAAGCGGCAAGGGAAGCTGAGCGGGCTGCGGCGAAGGCTGAGCGGTTTGCTGAGATCGACGGTGAAGCCGGTGATGGCGAAATCTCTCTTGAGGAACTCCAAGCGGCTCATCCTGATTCAAGCGACGAGCGTGTGGCCGCCGTGTTTGCTCGACTGGACACTGATTTAAGTACAACTGTGTCCCTAGAAGAGTTCACAAACCCAGAGCCCAGAGAGCGTCGTGTGCGCGGTGCTTCCAAGGGCCGCAAGAAAGTCTTACGCCAAGGACGACGTGGTCGGGTGGCGGTGATCCGTGGTTTCCGCGGTGGCAGGGGAGCTGGAGGAGATGACGGGGGAGCCGGTGCCCCTGATCCAACGGAATAACTCTATCAGGATCCGTAATTGAATACTTCTCTGAAGGGTGGCGCTTTGGCCAGCGTTCGAAATTCCTTAAACTGGTGGGTGAATCTCGTTCGCCCACAAAGCCCACCCTTTAGAACTTGCTTTCTTACTTTCTAACATATCCATGAACACTCTTAGGACAAGTCTCACCCTGGGCGTGCTGATAGCCGCAACGGTATCAGTAGGAGCAAGTGATCGCGATCTCTACCGGACCGATTTCTCAGACTTCGGCATCGGTGAGAACCAGCTCGTTGGGACTGATAGTTGGGAGGGAACGAATGTCACCGAGGGGGTTCATGGAATCGATGAAGGCCTTGTCAGTGGACAAGGCAACACGGCCTATCTTGGGGCAAACGAGCCAGAGGATGGCACGTCCTTTGTGAGTGTTCATCGGACGATGGATGAACTAGCCACCGATGTGGTGCGATTCCAAGCGATCATGGGGATCACGGAGTCGGTGGAGCGTGGAAACGACATCTTCAGCTTCGGATTCTTCAACGAAGATGGCGAGACTCTAGGCACAATCTACTTTGACACCACTCTCTTCGATTATGGCGTATGGACAGGCGATGGTCGGGATGCCACTTACACAGGAGAAGACTTTCTTTCGGATTATATCCATACGCTTACAGTAACTATCGATCTTCGCGCGAATGTGTGGAGCGCTGACCTGGATGGCATCCCTCTCTTCGATGAGATCGCGTTCACAGCCATCGAATCGAAACGGAATGTGGCAGGAGTTGCTGTGGAATGGGAGATTCTTGATACGACATTTCCCGGGGATAATTGGCTTCTCTTCGATGATCTATCTTTGGCCATCGTTGGCGAGGCGACAGCATCACCTGAGGCCGATCGAAGCGCTCTTCTGATCGAGAGACTAGGAGATGGCAGTACGCTTCTGACATGGAGCACCCGACCTGCGGCACGCTATCAAATCGAGTATTCCCAAGATGGTATCATGTGGCGTCGAAATCTCTTAGATCAGGAAGTGGCGGCCGATGTCTCCGGTGGCGTCGCTCAGTATGTTGATAAAACGTCCGTTAGTGTCGGTCAACGCTTCTACAGAATTGTCACCCCATGAAATCCTCTATCTTGTGGTTCGCTCTCGCCACTCACGTGATGGCAGGCGTGTATGGCTACCGGCTGGGTTTGGCTCGAATGGCGTCTGAGCAATTGCTGAAATTCTCTTATCGGGACGAATCTAGCATCTTGCCATTGATTCCCACCCAAAGTCCTAGAATTACCCCTAATCCAGCACCCTGCCCTGATGCTCTTTCATGTTTATTGCCTCAGGCGATGGCAGAGCTAGGGTTTCGTGGACGCCTCGATCGTTGGATGGCTGATGCAGAATCGATGGAGGCTGGCGATGTGTTGGCTCACCTGCAATCCTTGCGATACCAGCCAGGAACGTCGGATGGACTTATTATACAACAGCTTCTCCTCGCGCGTTATGCCGAACTTGATCCGAAGACAGCGCTCAGCTATGTGGATTCTTTGAAGGGCTTTCATCATGAAATGGGCAAACAAACCGTCATCAGTGCCTGGGCTGCGAAGGATCCGGTAGAAGCTGCGCGCTACTTCGATTCAACAACTGATCATGTCGACACCTTTGATAGCTCTCAGTCCGCTGCAGTTGCAGGCACGTTGGCTGCTGAATGGGCGCGGCTCGATCCAGATAGCGCTCTAGAGTGGGCAGATTCGTTGCCCGAAAATCTTAGGGGCGAAGCTTTCGGTCGTGTCATGGCCCAGTTGAGCCAAGACGATCTGGGCGAAGCGACGGACTTGCTGTCGACAATAGAGCCTGGCTATGAACGCACTGGAATGCTTCAGACGTTAGTCGATCAGTGGGCCCATCAAGACCCTGGTGAAGCGGCGAATTGGGTGTTGGAGCAAACCGAGGATACGGATCGCCTAACCGCGATGGAGAGTCTCATGAGCGCTTGGATGACTTCAAATCCAATGGATGCCTCGAGTTGGCTAGCAGAATTGCCGGAAGGCGAAGCCAAAGATAGTGCTATTCTAGCAATGACCGAGTCGCGATTCGTACGACGCGATCCTGAAGCTAATGTAGTGTGGTCCTCAACGATTCAAGATCCCGCGCTGAGAACGGAAGCTGTGGAGTCGGCATTGGGTGACTGGTTGGCGAGCGATCCCCAGGGGGCCGAAGACTGGTTGCAGGATCAAACTGCAAACTAGAGATTGATTTCGCTTTGGAGGTCCTGAAGGGTGCGCCGTTTCCATCGATTCGAAATAGCATCGATTGCAGGCTGGACTTCTGGTCCTTCGTGAAAGGAGAGCCAACCATTGAGAATCGTGGTCTCGCCTGGAGCGGTATCGGGAAAGCGTGGGTCGGCGTGGAGACAAGGAACGGGAGCATTCGCCCAGGCGCGGTGACAGGGCTCCCACGCGGTGATGATCCAGCGATCGCCTTGATCACAGCGACAGGCCACATAAGGATCTGCTAGGGTCTTGTTGTCGTTAGAAAGCGCATTGAATCCCGCAGCTGCTTTGAGCATGACGCAATTCTGAACGCGGAGATCACTCAGGGCTTGGTCTGTGCCGTTGTGAAGCCACATCGCCATGGCAACATGATCTTTGGCCGGGTAGATGAGTGAGCCAAACTGCAGGCCATTGGGCAAGGTACGGGCGAGACGAAGGGTACCTCCTGCGCGGCATTGCCATTCCTGAGGCGGAAGGGCAATGTTGTCTTTGCTCCAGACGGTATCGATGTGGGTGTGAGCAAGATAGGTGAGTCCAAGATTTGACCAGATTGCTTCTGGGACATCGACAACCACATAACTGCTAGGATCCCAAGGCGTGAAAACGCTGATCTTGGTCTCGCGCTGAGGATCGATGGCGCCGTCGAGGAACCCAATGCGGGGGTGTCGGCCGCCGGGATAGGGCATGACGCGCAAGCCGTTTAGGCTGCTGACTTCTGGGGAAGCAGGGATTTCCAAACGTCGCAGCGCACTGGCAATATCCTTAAATGATAGGCCTGTGGCGGCACTGACCTCGTCCATTTGAAAGCGATGGTGCGTGACCATGTTCTCCAGCCAGTAACGGAGATCGGTTTCATCTTTAGGTGGGCGTGTGTTCGAGGGCATGATGGAGTATGTGTGTGGGACTGAGTTGGGCTAGTTGGCGGCTCTTATCGCCCCACAGAGACATCATCAATAAACCAACCCTCACCATTGGGGCCTAACTCATCGCTCAGGAACTCGAACTCTAGGATGATCTTGCGATTGCGGGCTTCGACTGGGACAGGACGATCAAAGGCCTGCCAGCTTTCTGATGTCCCCCAGAATACGAAGTCCGACTCTACTAGGATCTCGCCACTCTCGTTGCGGAAATTGATGCGACCACCTTCGACTTCCTCTGTGCTATCGACGGCGTACTGAAAGCGGAGGCGCGGGCGTTCGACATTGGCTAGGTCAATGACAGGGCTTCGCAAGGTAATGAGCGCGCCTGGAGCATACGTGGCGTCGAGGTCTGTGGCCCAGCATTGGACTCCGCTGAAGGCTCCTTCTACCAGGCCGCTCGCGGTTTCAGGTGTGCCGATCTCCCATGCTGTCGCGGTAGCTGTCGCTCCTTCACGAAGTCCAACGACCCAATCGTTAGCTCCCGCTTCCATGTCATCGAAGAAGACGGGTGGAGGTGGTTGCAATGCGACACGGAAGAACTGGATCGTGGAATCGTGTTGAGGGACCAACGCACGTAGGAGCCCATTGTTCAGATTCTCGATCGTGGTGTTAGGCTCAGTCGCCCATGATTCCTGCATCAACGTCACACTGGATTGCACTTCGTGAATGGCCTCAGGATCAGGAGTCAGGAAGTCGATTTGCCATTGATTGTTTATAGGGGTCATAGTCAGGATCTGTAGCGGGTCGGTGAGGAATTCTGGGGGAACGTAGCTGACAATGGCGTTTGGATGACCGCTGTTGATAAGATGTCGAGCTCCACCAGGAGCGGCCTCAAGCAGTTCGAAGCTTCCACCGCCTTCGGCGTTGAAGTAGACGATCCTGGCTGGATAAAGCCCCTCTTCTTCGATGATAAAGTTCACTACCCAGGCGGCGTCTTCACCGCCACAGTTGTTGCACTCGGGGAAGGTGCGCGGCAGTTGCACTTCTTGTCCGGCCGCGCCGAGATAGATTTCTAACTCGGTGCCTACGGTCACGTTGAGTGTATAAAAGCCGCGTCGGAGATACCAGAGGCTGTGCGATTCCATGGCGAAAGCGACGCCTGGAACCTCGCTGCTTTCGATGCCCGGAAAGAATTGTTCACCTGTCTTGTTTCCGCGGGCGGCGCCATCGGTTTGATAGTTTAAGGCACCGCTTTCGATAAAGTACCCTGCGGGATTGTAGTCCGTGGAGTCTGCTACATTCTCGAAGTCTTCATCCCAAAGCGTCTCCACATCTTCTAACGCGCCCACCGTCACCTCGCCGTCGGACGTGGGTGCACCAATACGAACGGCGAAGCCTCGAGTGGGATCTGATAGATTCTCTAGCGGTTGTGCCAATGCTGCTGGAATCACAGGGAACAGCTCTTGGTCAGTGTAAGTTTCTACGGTGAACGACCATGCGGTTTCGTAGTCTGTTGGTGGATCAGCGAGATCGCTGAACTGGAGCACAGCCTCGTGTGTGCTACCGGAAGCAAAGAGTGCCTCTGCTGGGAAGAAGATACGCGTTTCCTCCGGGCTAGCGGTGATGTTGGATACCACCGTATTCCCGTCGACCGTCAAGGAGACTGACTCGGGATCGACGGTCGCCCGTGTGTGTTTCAGGATGGCTTGAACAGGTGTATTCGGATGGGTCTTGGCCTGCTCATTCAGAGGCGTTAGCCGGAAGACTTCTACCGCTGGAGCGGTCGGTTGATTCGTAATAGAAGTCTGTTCCATGAGGAGAAAGAGGCCCCCTGCATAGCCCTTGTAGGCGTGCGCACCAGGAAGTCCGCCGTTCTCCTCGCCGATTCCATGACTGGTCCGAATCGTGAAGGTACCCTCGGCGCTGGGTTGAATATCTGTCCAACGCGCGACGTAGCCTGCAACATTATTACCCGTGCTGAATTCAACGGCGTCATCAGCGACCTTGTGGGTGCCTTCCGTGCTCCCGAAGACATAGCCTTCTGATCCCAAGATCATCCAATTCGTCACGCGTTCCCCGTAGGAATCGCCGCCGTTGCGATTCACGGTCCCGGCATACGTATATACTTTGTTAGGATCGAGGCCGGAGAACGTTGTGTCCAAATGCCACCCGGGGGCATCGTTGTAACTCATGTTGCCGGCAAGATCGAGAATACCGCCAAAGGTGTCTGCGGCGTCTGTGCCCTCGGTAAACTCTGCGGTATCTCCGGCCCAGCTGATCGTGTTTCCTTCCGACACGGTCTCTGTGAGGGTGACCATGATTCCCAAATCATCTCCCGTGTTGGAGTTGCGCAGGGTGCCTTCGTTTGGACCATCGTAGCCACGTCCTAATCCAATGCTAGTAATATCCTCGGACGCCCCATCTGGATCCAAGCTTACTGCGTCATTATAAGCGATCCATTGGTAGGCAGTCTCGGCTGCCTCCAATGATAACGAGAATACGCCGCCAGCATACCCTTTGTAGGAATGCGCCCCGGGTAAGCCACCATTCTCCTCACCCGCGCCATGTGTGGTGCGGATAACGATACGGCCATCGTCTCCGGCCTGAATCTTTGTCCAACGCGCGACGTTTCCGGCTTCATTGTTTCCGGTACTGAATTCGACGGTCGCCTCATCGATCTTGTGAGCGGTTGCCGAACTCGCGTACTGATAACTATCGGCCTCAAGGAGGCTCCAATTCGTCACCCGCTCGGCATAGGAACTTCCTCCATTGCGATTGGCAGTGGCTGCAAAGCTGTAGGTTCGGTTAGGATCCAGACCCGTTAGGATGATGTCAAAGTGCCAGCCAGGGGCATCGTTATAGCTAAGATTGCCCTGTAAATTTAGAGCTTCGCCAAAGCTGTCGTTGGCATCGGTACCCTCGATGAACTCGGCAGCGTCGCCGGCCCAGTTGATCGTATTACCCTCCGAGACCATTTCAAAGAAAGCGACCTGGATGCCAGTTCCGGCAGCCGTTTCATAGTCTAGCAGCTCTCCTTCCATCCCATCACCGCTGTAGCTGCGGCCAAAGCCATAGGAAGTGATGTTGGCTGGTGAATTGTCCGGATCCGTGTCCGCCAGATCGTTGTACGAGATCCAAGAATCTGCTAAAAGCGGAGCATTTCCGAGGAGGAACGCCAGCAGCCAGCCTAGTAGGAGATTGTTCATTCTGCCGTGATAGCACAGGTGGCACCTCATACTCCACGCAAATCAATCCTCGAGAAATAGGGGATCAATTTGAGATCTCGTTCGTCCTCTAGATAGTGAGTTTTTTACCCTCCCTTTCATGACAACGGATTCCAGCGAAGCAGAGCTCGTTCGAGTGGGCTATCGCTTTGCGTTGTCTCTGGCCAATGATCGTCATGACGCTGAGGACCTCGTGCAGCAGGCATGCCTGAGGGTCATTGGCAAACAGGGAAGTTTGTCGTCCAGGGGCTATCTGCTCACGACCATCCGCAATCTCTTCTACGACCAGGTCCGTCGTAAGAAATTGATCCCTTTTGACTCGTTAGAAATGATCGATACACCATTCCCCGCCCCTACCAGCTCCGAACTTGGGACAAAGCTTGACCTTGAAACAAGTCTCAGCCGTCTAAGTGCGGAGGAGCGCGAGGTGATCTTTCTTAATTGTATAGAAGGATACTCCGCTGCTGAGCTGGCTTCCATGTTGGGCAAGCCAAGAAGTACCGTGTTGAACATGATCTCGCGGGCCAAAACGCGGTTGATGGCAGGCGAGCGGGCGGAAACTACCAAAGCGGTCGCGAAAGGAGGTTCTCATGGATAGTGACCACCTAGATGAGCTACTGAAAGCACACTATGAAACGAGTCGGCTCGCAGACTCGCGGGTCTGCGAGATCCTGGGTGCCTGTGTTGTAGCGCGCTCGGCCTATCGTTGGAAGCGCTGGGCGATTGGAGCCACGGCGTTGGCGACTGCGGCTGTCGTTTCTCTAGCATTTACGTTGATGGCAAAGCCATCTGGGAGTGCAAACGGGCCTGAGATAGCATCGACATCTCCAAACGATCTTCTCGAGGATCGTAAACTGGTCGCGGTCATGATTCATGCGAAAGGCTGTGCGAACTCCGAAGCCATGGATCCGGTGTTCGCCGAGCTCCAGAGAGAGTTTGTTGAGGAGCCGGTGCTCTTCATCAAGTTCGATTACAGTTCGGACTGTGCTGTTCGGCAGGCGGAGCTGCTGAGTCATGACCTTGGGTTAGATTCCATCTTCAACGATTACAAACGCACTGGAAATATTGTGTTAGTTTCTTCCAAGGGAGCAGCTCGAGAGGTGGTCGATACGAGTGTGACGTTGGCGGCAGCCGCCGATCGGATGCGCCATCACCTGGCCGGTCCGGGGCTCTAGGCATCCATGGAAGCTTGACCAGCGTTCACTGAGAATGATGCGTCTGCCTTTTTGGGCTAAGTTACTTGTTTCGATCTTTGTTGTCGAATCCCTGGGCGGCTTGGGAGCGGGTGTGACTAGCAGCCAGATTCCGAACTGGTATGCGACGCTGAACAAGCCGCTCTTGAATCCGCCAAACGGGATCTTCGGCCCGGTTTGGATCTGTCTCTATGCGATGATGGGAACCGCCTTCGCCCTTGTCTGGCACCGGGCGAAGCCTGGCAACGCGAAACGGGTTGCTCTGCTTTGGTTTGGTTGTCAGCTCCTTCTTAATCTTGCTTGGACACCGGTGTTCTTTGCCATGCACGAAATGTTGTTGGCCCTTCTGATCATTGTTCTCTTGTGGGGAGCGATTTTGATGACGATCCGTCACTTTTGTCGGCTTGAGCCCATGACGGCACCCCTCCTCCTGCCTTACCTGGCATGGGTGAGCTTCGCGACCTACCTGAACGCCAGTTATTGGAGGCTGAATCGTTAGGCTTGTAAGCAGATCGCTCTGGTTGGGGCGATAAACCTCTTAGAAGCCCGGATTGCTTCAGATTTGTTGTTGTGGGGCCCTTGGAATCTGCTGTTTGCTTTGGGGTTCATGGGTGCCGCGGCCTGGGAGAACTTCGGAAGATATGCGACTTAACCAACATCCCTTTCCAGTGGACGCTCGTCTGAAGCGTTCTTTATTTCTGGGCTTTGCCTATCCGAAGGCATAGTTGTCAACGGCGATCCTTCCTTGTCTGAGCTTGGATCTCCACGCGGATAAATGGGCCTTCGTGGCCGCAGCCATGGTAGAAACGGAGAACCTTCGTCCTAAAGGATTCCCCAAATTTCTGGGCAAAGACTTCTTCCTCATTGGCTATCGCGTGTTGTTGCGGTATCGAGGTGAGAACGGCCGATTCTTGCGTGGCCCCTACGCCCTTGGATTCTTGCACTTTCATTCGAGGATAAAGTGGCTCGCGACCTTTGAGTTGGTTGGTCCGTTAGCCGAGTTGGAAGAGAAACACACGCCTTTCCTATCCGTGTTCACGTTGCGCTCATGAGTTGGCTGCTGGCCTTCATATGGCAGCCAGTGGGAGCCACCTTTGGAAAGCCTTGGGACTGGTTTCGCAAGACTTGGGCGCGTAGTTCGTGCAGGTTTCGAGATCGATGTTGGCTGGGCGCATCGGCCAACCGGCCTCGAGCCAGGTGAGCTTGAGTAGCGATGCTGTGGCGCTGTCAATTCGTGCGGCATGATATCCTGACGAACCCGCAAATACGGAATAGTAGTTTCCTGGCACAGGCTTGCTTCTTTCTCGCAGTGAGCTTCTAAAGGGAGCGAAGATCTCGGGAGCAATCACGAAGGAGAGCACCTCATCGTGTGGGTTGATGGCGAGGCCGAGCTTGCCGCCCACGCTGCGACAAAGGAGCACGACATCGATTGTGGTGCTTTGATAGGATGCCCCATACTCTCGTCGAGCGGTTTCGACCTGAGCCTCCGAACTAAACGCGGCGAGGTAGGAGGTGCCTTCTGCGTTCTCCAAGATGAGCAGGGTTTCCCAGTCCTGCGGATCTTTTAGAAGAACGAAGACCACGGTGCGGGCGAGGACGGAAAGGAGGTGCGCAGTGGCGTCGTCGGCGTGGACATGAACCAACGCTAAGGCCGTTTCTAAGGCTTTGGCAGGAATGGTATGACATTCGGACCGCGCGAGAATGGCCTCGACGGTAGATCGCTGGGGAGAGGTGAGGTTCTCTATAAGCTGTTGTTCCGTGGAACTCACGGATTCACCAAATCGAGCAACGTGTTTAGTGTGACTGAGGATAGGTCGGGATGGCAAATGTCGGCAGTTGAGAGTTCTTCCGCGGCATGTGTTGTGGCAACTGCCAACACCTTGAAGCCGCCAGCTTTGCCTGCTTGAATACCTACTTGGGCGTCTTCGATGACGACGCTGTATCCCGGTGTGCAACCGAGACGTGAGGCTGCTGTTAGGAAGACCTCGGGATTAGGCTTGCCGTTGGTGACATCCCCGGCGGCGACGATCTCACGGAATTTCCCAGTCACGCCGGTCACCTCCATAACGGCGTCGATGTTGGCACGTGGTGTTGAGGATCCCACGGAGGTTGGGACGGCAGCAAACGCAAGTTCGTCTAGCAAAGTGACCACACCAGGAAGCGGGTCGATACTTTCGGCTCGGATGAGTTCGCGGTAGAGCGATTCTTTGCGGTCAGCGAGAGCTTGGATGCGCTCGGTGTCGCTAGGCTCTGCCCATTTGAAGACGTTTGGGATGATTTGTTCATTTCGCATGCCGAAGGAGATCTCGAAGGCACCCTTCTTCATCGTGAGATTCTCCTCGGCCTGGAGCAGTTTCCAACTGCGTCGGTGGAAGTCCTCAGAATCGATGACGACGCCATCCCAGTCAAAGATCACACCGAAGCCTGCAGGTAGAATCATAGCGGACGAGGAGAGGCGCGATTTCACTCAGAGTCAATGGAGCGAGCTCTCCTGGCAGCCTGGAATCGGCTTGTCATCCGGGATCTGAGAAGGGCTTCCAAATTCCGGCTTCACCCGTTGTCAAATCTGTAAAGCGCTCCTAGGGTTGCCGTCCTCCCCGCCCAGGCGGGGTAGAGCCTCAGAATTTGACCGACTTTATTTCCTCAACATACCCATGACTATCAACCTCACTCAAGGCGAGAAATGCCAGGCGACACTGACCGTCGAGATCCCTGTGGAAACCGTCACGGTAGCCCGCGAAGGAGTGACGAAGCAATTCCTCATGCAGGCAAAAGTGCCTGGTTACCGGCCTGGCAAGGTGCCGCGCAAGCTGATCGAGAAGCGTTTTGCATCTGGGATCAAAGAGGAAATGGAGAAGAAGCTCGGTGAGCAGGCGATGTCTGAGGCCCGGCAGAAGGAAGACCTGCACATCTTGGCAGTGATGAAGGATGAAATGGTTTCGAATGTGGATGAGAGCTACACGTTGAGAGCGGATCTTCTCGTGGCTCCATCCTTTGAGCTGCCCGACTACAAAGGAATCCCCATTGAGCTCCCTAAGGAGGAGGTGACGGATGAGCACCTCGAGACATTGATCGAGCGCTGGAAGGACCAGCATGCGGACTATGCGGATGTCGAAGAGGGCGCTCTAGAGATGGGCCATTACGCGGTGATTGACTACAAGGCGACGCTTGATGGTGAGCCTCTTGTAAAAGAAGACTCTCCGCCGATGTCTCGAGGTTTCTTCGAGCGCGACGAGGCCTGGATGTACATGGACGAAGAGGCCTTTCTACCAGGATTCTGCGGTGAACTGCTCGATCACAAGCCTGGCGACGAGTTTGAGTTTAAGCTGACTTTGCCAGAGGATTTTGGTGAAGAGGACCTGAAAGGGAAGGAAGTGGAATACGCGGTCAAGTTGACCAAGATCATGCGTAAGGATCCTCCTGAACTCACCGACGAGAAGGTCAAAGAGACCTCCCGAGGTGAGTTTGAGACCGCAGAGGACTTTACAAAGGACATGCGTGAGCGTCTTGAGCAAGAATCCACCCAGCATGTGGAGTCGGTGAAAACCCAGAAGACGATGGAGTATCTCCACAGTTTGGTCGATTTTGACCTTCCGGAGTCCATGGTCGCTCAGGAGACCCAGAGTCATGTCAATCGCATCGTCAACGACAGTCAACAACGTGGCGTGGATGAGAACATGTTGGTCGAAAAAGAGGACGAAATTGTGGACGCGGCATCCGCCATGGGGCGTCGCGATGTGAAAGCGAAGTTCATTCTCAACCAGATTTCGCAAGCCGAGGGGCTCAAGGTGAACGACCAGGAAGTGATGCAGCGCATTCAACTGATGGCCGCTCAAGCACGTATGAGTCCCAAGAAAGCGATTCGCATTCTTCGTTCTAATGGACAGCTGAATTCCATCGCGGAAGAGATCCTCTTCGGCAAGGCCCTTGATTTCGTGAAGGAGAACGCTAGCGTCACCGTGGACGAGGGCCAGAATGCCCTCGACCAATTGTGGGACGAGAGTGCCACGGCCTAACTCCGATTCCACCCAACCAGTCATCATGAATTTACCGACCGATTTGTCAGGCTCCGTCATGGGGCAAGCCTTTCCACAGAACTATATCGTGCCAACGGTGATCGAGTCGGATGCGCGAGGCGAACGGGGATATGACATCTACTCACGTTTGCTCAAGGACCGCATTGTCTTCTTGGGCACGCCGATTGATGATCAGGTTGCTAACATCGTCATCGCCCAGCTGCTCTTCTTGCAGATGCAAGACCCGCAAAAGGACATCAATCTTTATATCAATTCTCCGGGCGGATCGGTGTCCGCTGGCCTTGCCATGTATGACACCATGCAGTTTCTCACATGCAACGTGAACACCTACTGCATCGGGATTGCAGCCAGTATGGGAGCAGTCCTTCTCGCGGCGGGGACCACCGGCAAGCGATACGCACTGCCCAACTCGGACATCATGATTCACCAGGTCTCCGGTGGTGCTCAGGGCACCGCGAGTGACGTTGAGCGCACCGTGGAATACATGTATCGTCTCAAGCAGCGCCTGAATAAGATCCTCGCTAGGCACACCGGCAAGACCGCAGAGGAGGTGGAGAGAGACGCTGATCGGGACTACTACATGACAGCGGAAGAAGCCAAAGCGTATGGTTTGGTCGATGAAGTCCTCGAGAATACGCAGTCAGCTGAAAAGAAGAAGGAAGATTCTGAAGGATCGGAGGACAAATCCTAGAATCCGACCTAGCCTAAGATAGCGTCTGGCGGAACTGGCAGGCAAACCCCCTAATTCACCTATGGCTCGTGCTTCGAAACTCACCATGTGCTCCTTCTGCGGAAAGAGCCATTCTGAAGTCCAGAAACTCATTGCGGGTCCCGGTGTCTACATTTGCGATAGCTGCATCAATGTCTGCAAAGACATCCTCGATAAAGAGCTAGGCGAGAAAGAAAGCTACAATCCTGACTGGGAAATTCCGAGTCCTCAGGACCTTTGCACTCGGCTTGATGATTACGTCATCGGCCAAGATCACGCCAAGCGTGTGCTCTCCGTGGCCGTGCACAATCATTACAAGCGAATCTCGCAATCGGCCTTCGCGGATCCTACTCTGGGGGACTTTAATGAGGTCGAGATCGAGAAAAGTAACATTGTTCTTATCGGACCAACGGGTTCGGGCAAGACGTTGTTGGCAAAGACGCTCGCTCGTGTTTTGAATGTGCCTTTTTCGATTGCCGATGCTACTACACTAACGGAAGCTGGTTATGTCGGTGAGGATGTGGAGAATATCGTTCTCCGGCTCTTGCAGTCTGCCGACTATGATGTGGGTCGTGCTGAACTCGGTATCATCTACATTGACGAGATCGATAAGATCGGTCGAAAGACTGAGAATGTGAGTATCACTCGTGACGTTTCTGGAGAAGGTGTGCAGCAGGCGCTGCTCAAGATTCTCGAAGGTACCGTATGTAACGTGCCACCACAGGGTGGGCGAAAGCATCCGCAGCAAGAATACATCCAGGTGAATACGGAGAAGATTCTCTTTATTTGTGGCGGAGCGTTCGTGGGACTGGAGGATGTTATTGCGCGTCGGCTAGGAAAGAATGTGCTAGGATTTAATAGTCCTGGTAGCAAGATTGATCCTGAAGAGTCGCGCGATCTCAAGGAGGTCGAGCAAGAGGACTTGCTAGGGTTTGGGCTTATCCCAGAGGTTATTGGGCGACTCCCAGTCATTTGTACTCTTTCTAAGCTGACCGAGGCGGAACTTGTGCGTATTCTGACGGAGCCCAAGAATGCGTTGGTGAAGCAGTATTCCAAGCTCGTCGCGATGGAAGGTGCCAAGCTTGGTCTCACGAAAGATGGTCTTCAGGCGCTGGCTGCCGAGGCTGTTCGTCGGGGGACTGGAGCGCGGGCGCTGCGTTCGATCTTTGAGAAGCTCATGCTCGATGTGATGTATGAGCTCCCCAGCCGTGATGATGTGGACACCGTTCGTATCAACCGCGCCGTAGTCGAAGGCAAACGTCCGGCGACGTTCCGCAAGAAGGCCAACAAAGACGCGGCGTAAGGCTTGCAAGTCATGCAACGCCTTATCCTAGGCTCTCAATCGCCACGTCGCGTCGATCTCATGCGTGGTGCGGGCTACGACTATGAAGTCATTCCCGCTGATGTGGAAGAAGCCATGGATGCTTATTTAAAGCCCCCTGAGTTGACCTGTGCCAATGCAGCGCTCAAAGCGAAATATGTGGCAAGGCTACATCCTGACGCTTTGGTTATCGGTGCAGATACCTTGGTCTACCTGGATGAAGCTCCGCTAGGCAAGCCGAGTGATCTTGAGGAGGCGATCCGCATGGTCACCAGCCTCGCCGGTCGAACGCATCAGGTCTGCACAGGAGTCGCGTTGATCAGTCAGAAGTCGGGGGTGGACGAGAGCTTTCATGTGATTACGAACGTGACGTTCAAGGCGCTCACCAACGATGAAGTTTGCGCCTATTTATCAAAAATCGATCCCTTGGACAAAGCTGGGGGGTATGCCGCCCAGGAGCACGGCAATCTTGTCCTTCAGGCTGTTGAAGGGTCGTGGACCAATGTGGTTGGGTTGCCAATGGATGAGCTGGGTGAGTCTCTCGTGCCTCATGGTTTCCTCCCGGCAGGAGCCGAGTAAACCGTTGCCTGATTTCAGCCTCTGGCCTAAAGAATGGCTGACATGACGCGCGAGGACATCACCGATATTTTAGAGGAGATCGCCCTTCTTCTGGAGCTGAAAGGGGAGAACCCTTTCAAGATCCGTGCCTACAGAAATGGGGCTGATGCAATTACCAGCTACGGTGATGATTTCCTGCAGAAGGCCCGCGACAACGAGCTTTCTGACATCAAAGGCTTCGGCAAGGCGTTAGCTGAAAAAATACACCAACTCGTCGCTGAGGGGGAGATGGATTACCACCAGAGTCTGAAGAAGGAGTTTCCGGACACTATCTTCGAACTTTTTACCATTACTGGCGTCGGCCCGAAGAAGATCAAGGCGCTCTATAACGAGCTTGAGGTCGCTTCTATTGCTGATCTCAAACGGGTATGTGAGTCCGGAGAGGCGTCGAGCTTGAGTGGCTTTGGCAAGAAGACCTGTGCGAAGATCCTCGAAGCGATCGCGTTCCGCGGAGCTCATGCAGATCGTTTCTTGTTAGGCGATGTCATGCCAGCAGTGCGAGCTGTATTGGAAGACCTGCGTGCTCACCCCGCGGTCGATCAAGTTGAGGCTGCAGGTAGTGTTCGACGTGGAAAGGAGACGGCGCATGATCTCGATTTTATCGTGTCCACGAAGAAGCCTAGCGACGTGATGAGCTTCTTTGTGAATCGCGATGCAGTGCAGAGCGTCATTATCCATGGTGGGACAAAGTCGAGTGTGTATTTGGACCGCGGATTGCAGTGTGACTTGCGCGCTGTATCGAGCGCCGAGTTTCCCTTTGCTCTCAATTACTTTACCGGCAGTAAGGAGCACAATGTGGCGATTCGTGGGCGAGCTCGCGATCGTGGCTACACGTTGAATGAGTATCGGCTAGCACCTATTGAAGGCCGCGAAGCAGCCAAGCTCAACTCCATTCACACAGAGCAGGATCTTTACCGGGCGTTGGATTTGGACTATGTGGAACCGGCTTTGCGAGAGAACGCTGGCGAAGTCGACGCTGCTGAAGAGGGAGAGCTTCCCAGGCTAATCGAGTTAGAGAATCTCCGTGGAACTTTTCATAACCACACGACTGAGAGTGATGGGAAGAACACCCTCGAGGAAATGGCGGCTGCGGCCGAGGACCTTGGGCTGGAATACCTTGGGATTTCTGATCACAGTAAGAGTTCCTTCCAAGCGAATGGGCTTGATGCTGATCGCTTGCTTAAGCAAGTCGATGCGATTCGTGCCTACAACAACGCGAACGATGGGATTACGCTATTTGCTGGGACAGAGTGCGATATTCTTAGAGATGGCACGCTGGACTTCGAAGACGAGGTTCTCGCTCAGTTAGATTATGTGGTCGCTTCCGTTCACAATGTCTTCACGCTGTCGGAGAAGGATCAGACGGCGCGCATTCTTAAGGCGGTTGAGAATCCATACGTAACGATGTTAGGTCACCTGACTGGGCGTTTGCTTCTTCGCCGGGAGCCGTACGCTTTGGACATTGATAAGATCATTGATGCGTGTGCGGAGACCGGGACGTGGATTGAGATTAATGCCAATCCAAGACGGCTCGACATGGACTGGCGCAGATGGCACCAAGCTCGCGATAAGGGCGTCAAGGCGGTGATTAACCCTGATGCGCACAATACGGAGGGACTTCAGCATCTGTACTTTGGTGTGCAGGTCGCTCGCAAGGGCTGGCTGAGGAAAGAAGACGTGATGAATTGTCTCACTACGAAAAGAGTGATTGAAGCTCTCAAAGTAAAGTCTTCATGAGCGATCAGCCGGTCATCACTCTTATTCTTGCCTACCTCATTGGCTCAGTGCCGTTTGGTCTGCTGGCGGGAAAGCTGAAGGGAATAGATATTCGCAAAGAAGGCAGTGGCAACATTGGCACGACAAATGTTTTTCGCATTTGCGGTAAAGAGTTAGGCTTCATTGTCTTTGCCTTGGATGTGCTCAAGGGCCTTGTTCCCGTTCTTGTTGGGAAACACTTCTTTAGTGGATCGGATGGGCTCATTCCTATCCTTTGCGGGGTGGCCGCGATTCTGGGACATAACTTTCCTGTCTGGCTTAAATTCAAGGGCGGTAAGGGTATTGCGACGTCGGCTGGCGTTCTTGGAGGCCTGCTTCCTTGGGCGCTGCTGTTTGCCTTTGCGACTTGGGTCCTGTCGTTTGCTGTGACTCGCTACGTTTCGATCGCTTCCATCTTCGCTGCCGTTTCTTTGCCGGTCACGCTGGGCATTCAGACCTTTCTACCTGGTAGCACTCGACCCATCGCCTACTTTATCTTTACCGTGGTGATTGGACTGCTTGCCGTTTGGCGACATCGGGCGAACATTGCACGACTGCGAGCAGGAACAGAGAACCGATTTACCCGGAAACCGCAAGCGTAGACTAGCATTCCTATGAGACTTAAGAAAGCGTCAATCCTTGGTGCGGGTAGTTGGGGTACCGCAATCAGCATGTTGTTAGCCGAGAAGGCTGACGAGGTTTTTCTCTGGGGGCGCGATGCCAAAGCGATTCACGAGATTAATCATAAGCGTGTTAATCGGCGCTATCTCCCACGCGAGGAAGTCCCCAAGAATGTGACGGCGACGACGGACTTTGCTGACCTATCGGATTCTAAAATCTTGGTGATGGTGACGCCTTCCGCTGCCACTCGCGAGGTGGCAGCTTCTGCCGCCGAGGCAGTTTCGTTAGAGGAGGATGTCCCTATCGTGTCCGCGACCAAAGGCATTGAGGCTTCTTCAGGCAAGCGCATGACAGAGATTCTCGCCGAGTCGTTCGTTGGTCATCCCGTGGCGGTATTGTCAGGACCCAATCATGCAGAAGAAGTTGCTCGCCACATGGCGACGGCTTCAGTCATTGGCTGTGATGATCAAGCGGTTGCAGACAGACTTCAGGCGATCTTTACACTGCCTTTCTTTCGCACGTATACGAGTGATGACGTCGTTGGTATCGAGTATGGCGGGGCTGTGAAGAACGTCTTCGCGTTGGCCGGAGGGATTGCTGATGGTCTTGGTCTAGGTGACAATGCCAAAGCTGCTCTCGTCACGCGTGGGCTGGCGGAACTAGCGCGTCTTGGGTTGGCGCTCGGTGGCCAACCTGAAACCTTTCAAGGGTTGAGTGGTGTGGGGGATCTCATCGTTACCTGCTACAGCGCTCACAGCCGGAATAATCGAGTTGGGCAGATGATTGGAAAAGGGCATTCCCTCGATGAGATTGGTCAATCGGTGCCCATGGTGGTGGAAGGCATCCCCAACACGAAGAATCTCTACGAGCTGGCGCAGGCGCGGGGAGCCCGCACGCCTATTATTGATCAAGTCTACGCTATTCTTTATCAGGATAAATCGCCTGAAGATGCTCTCAGTGAGCTTCTCAAACGCGATCCGCGTCCCGAATCGAGCTAGCTCTACGAGTGACTAGTATGAATTCTTCTAATCCCCGCGCCCTCCCTGCTGTTGAAAAAGTGCTCAAGGCCTTGGGTGAGCAGCCTGTACCCCGGCCGCTGGTTACCAATCTCGTTCGTGAGGCGATTCAGGCGAAGCGAGAGGCCAAGGAGGGAGTCGCCGATTTTGAGGTGTTTGTTCGTGAGGTGCAGCTGGAAATCGACCATCTCAATCGTGCACGCATTCAAGCCGTCATTAACGGGACAGGAGTGCTCATTCACACGAATTTGGGACGTTCTCCCATCCAGGAAGCGGCGGCTCAACGGATGCATGACATTGCCGTTAATTACAATAATTTGGAGATCGATCTCGACTCTGGTGCTCGAGGCAAACGTGGGCGCTATTTCGAACAGCTACTTGCCCAGTTAGTCGATGCGGAAGCGGCTACGGTCGTGAATAACTGTGCCTCGGCGCTTATCCTGATCCTTCGGCTGTTCACGGCGAACACCGGTAAGAAGGAAGTTCTGATTTCTCGGGGTGAACTCGTTGAGATTGGCGGAGGCTTTCGAGTGCCTGAGATTATGGAAGCGAGTGGAGCGACGTTGCGTGAAGTCGGGGCTACGAACAAGACCTCTCTAAACGACTATGCGCGTGCTATTGGGCCAGAAACGGCGATGTTGTTGAAGGTGCACCGCAGCAATTTTTGGATGGAAGGCTTTGTCGATTCTCCCACGACAGAAGAAATGGCGGCATTGGCCCACGAACATGGCCTCGCGATGGTCGAAGACCTGGGCAGTGGTGCCATGGTGGATACAGGTCAGTTAGCCCCAATTGAGCACGAGCCCTTGGCCAATGAAATTCTCAAGCGGGGTGTGGACCTTGTGTGTTTTAGTGGCGACAAGATTTTTGGTGGTCCGCAAGCTGGGATGATTGCAGGCAAGGCCGAGCTTATCGCCGGGCTCAAGAAGGAGCCGTTTTTTCGCGCTTTGCGGTGTGATAAACTGATCCTGACACTCCTGGAGTGCACGGCTCAAGCCTACCTCGATGCTCGGGCCACGTCTTCCATTCCGAGTCTGCCTTTGTTAGATATGCTTCAGTTGACTGTGGATTCTTTAAGAGAACGCGGCGAAGCTATGGGCAAGGAATTGGCTGGGCTTCCCGTTGATTGGTCGCTGGGAGAAAGTACAGCGCAGGTCGGTGGTGGTACCATGCCGAAGTCGGCGATTCCTTCGGTAACTCTCGATCTCAAGGCGCATGGTCTCAAGGCCCCTGTGTTAGCCAAACGCCTTCGTCGGCAGGCATTGCCTCTCATGGGCTACATCGCAGAGGATCTCTTTAGGCTCGATCTCCGAACCGTTTTTCCACGGCAGGACGCCCAAGTTGTCAACGCGATCACCCTTGCTCTGTCGTGATGCCATGGTCGTGGAAGGCGCTTGTCTGTCTGCTCGTTTCGGGTACGGCAGCAATCGCGATTGAACAGATTGACGTGCCTGCTCAGGCGCTCGGTAAGGATAGGGCCGAGGCTTGGATCCATTTGCCGGCGACGCTTGAGGAGGGCCAACGCTACCCGGTCATCTATCTTCTGCACAGCTTCAGTGGCGATGCTCAGGAATGGACGCAGCTAGGTATTCAGGAAGCTGC
>JAACDM010000451.1 GCA_009936795.1 Verrucomicrobiaceae bacterium
GCAACGGACTCGTGGATTTCCACGTGAATCCAGTCTTCCCCGTGCGAATGGATCTGCATATTAATGCTAGATCCTTCGGGTGCCCGACGCAAAGCAAAGTGCATGAGACTACCCACGACCTTGTCCAGCCGTGCACGATGGCTCATGACTTTCGTACTTTCAGTCGGGGGAACGGTGCTGTCCATGCTCAGATCGACTGCGCGATTCAAGAAGGCATCGAGTTCGGCTTTGACTAACGTTCTCACGACCTCGATCACATCTGGGGCAGAACCGTAGTCCCGCGTGACCTATTGCATCGTGACTATCTCACTGGAAAACCCGCGCAGGAAGGTATCAACGAGCATGTCCTGCCGCGCCGCTACGCGAACGACTTCATTCAGATCACTAAGCACGTCATAATCTAGCTTGTGCTGTTTAAGCTCGGCTAACGATCGGCCAATCTTCTGCAGGGCTGGCCCTAGCTGGGTGGAAAGAAAGTGCAGAAGGACATCATTCTTCTGCAGTTCGTAATCGAGTGTCTGGTTCTGGAGGACGAAGTTGCGGGCCTTTTGAAACAGCTGCATGCGCACTTCATAGTCATGTCCAAGAGACTCCAGAATGAGGACCGACGTCGAACGTACATAGAGCGCGGTGGCTTCGAGATAATGCTCGCGGTCGCCACTATCAAATTCATGCCACACTCCGGACTTCAGAGGCTCAGGCCGTTCATTGGCCCAATGATCCTCGGCATCGGTCATAAAGTCATCGAGGAAAAGTGAACTCGAGCCTACACGGACTTCATTGGGGTTTTCGCCCGGGGCAAAAATGAGCCGAAACCACTCCGGAGGTTCCTCAAGAAGTTCGAACAGATCTCCTTGCACCCTCTTCAGGATGACGAAATTCAACCTCCTGGCTATTTCGGGTAGGACCTCCCCCACCCCGCTAGCTCTTGTTAGATCCATAAAATTGCGATAAATGTAGACCTACAGCAAACTTAGAGTGGACGCGAAGGAATATTCGGGGCGACCTAGCTCATTTTATCGGCGAGGACATGAAATGCTTCCTCGACTGAGTGCCCTGTCTTAGCACTAGTTCGAAACACGGCGAATCGCGTTTCCAATCGGTTCAATTCATCGGTCTCAAGGTCCCAGCTATTCTCGAGATCTGCCTTGTTCGCGAAGATGACCTTCGCGGCTTTTGGATACTCTTCTTCCAAATAGTCAAGATGACTGCGTGCCTGCTGAAGGGTTTCATTGCGAGTGGAATCAATCACCACGACGAAACCGGCTGCCCCTCGAAGGAAAGAGGTTTGCAGACTTTGAAATTCATCCTCGCCTGCCAGATCCCAAAGGATCAGACTGACACTTCCCTGAGACGTCGGCACGATCTTCCGATCTATCTTCACGCCCACGGTTGTGAGGTATTTGTCTGAGAAACGTGAGTAGACGAAACGCTGGAGAAGACTCGTAATCCCAACCGCAAACGATCCGACGAGACACACTTTCCGTTGTACCATACGCCCGCTTCCCTAATACTGCTCGCCCAACGGCGAAAGCAGAAAGCTAGACTAGACGACGATACCATGTGGTGTGACACCCTCCATTTCAATAACCTCCGTGTCTTGTGAGAGCCATCCTCCAACCTCAGCACCCCCTACGTCTGCAAGGCCTGACGAGCCGTCTGGACGCGTTCCTGGTAAAGTTGCCATAGCCTATTCCCACGACTTCCATCAGGTAGGCCTCCATGGAGAAGAAAGCGGCAGGGCATCTTTGCAAACTGGGCGATCTCCAGGATCGCATGCATTTCCTTGCCTAGACGCTGCCACCTTCGCTTGATTCGGAAGGAATTTGATCTGCGCCGCTGGCAGCTTACGGCTCCTTTGCATCGACTCAGCACGCTCCCGATCGGCGAGGCCCGACAGGTCAACCTTTCCCACCCCAAGCCGCGGTATCAGTGATCTTGCCTGCACCATCCAACGGTGATCTACCGTGCCCGCAAACGCAAGACCAGTTGCGGTAGACATTTTTACAACAGGCGTTTCGGGTGCTGCCGTAAGCGCGCGCAAAGCTCGATCTAAACGAGCCCGTTGAGCGTCAGTTTCCATCGACCGGAAGGGGACCCATTCGGGACTACCAAGCTATCCGGAAAGCCGCCTCTACACTAGAGTTCGCATCCAACACTTCGGGGTCAGCGAGCAATTCAACCCGAAGGGATTCCTCGTCTTGCGTTTCCGCCGTCCAATTCTAAATCGAGTCCAGAAATTCGGAACCGGATGGATCTTGATTCATCGGTGAATCAGCCCTCACAACGTCACTAGCCCAAAGGCGGCGCTCTCTTTAGGCTTCGCGGGCGCGCGTTCTGGAAACCGGGTTTCAGCCATCGTTTGCAACGACTGCTGGCACACCGCTCCACTTCGCCATCATGTTTGCAGCATCAGTCGATTGCTCCTCAATGAAGGCACTGAGGTTCGCCCAGCTATCTTGGAGATCCTTAAAGAGGCTATTAGAAAGCGCTAGAGCCCCTCGCTGACTTTCACCCTTGAAGGCCTAAGGAACGGCTCCCAATTTCTGGAGTTGTTCGCGGAATTAGACTGCTGATTGATCCAAACGAGTACCGGCGCCGTTGAGTCCTTCATTGCGGGCTTGGCACTCAGCCTCGATGGCTGCCTCGACTTGGTTGAATTGGTTGAATTGGTTTGCTGTGGACGCCTCAAGCTAGCTGAGACGTTGCACGAAAGACTCTTTCAATGCCTCGCGCTCGGACTGGAAGGGCTTGTCCAGGAACTCGAAACGCTGCTTGCCCAGCCGAAGTCGATCTCCGAAGAGAACCGCCCGCATAGCATCCACTCCTCTGTCACCTGCTCCACCGCCATTGGCGGCAACCTTCATCGAAGACGATTCTCGTTTTATGGGCCAACTAGTTTCTCAGAAGTGAAAGGTTAGCGTTTAAAACACTCAGCAAATCCTAAAGATCCTAGCGATTGCCTCGCTAGGAGTCAGCACTGGGCGTGAAACGAATAATAATAATTGTATTATCTAGGTTTTCCATATCTTTATCCAGGATCACTCCCGCTTTGGTATGCAACCACGATACGTCACTTCTCAAGTCTCGCCCCTATCTCTCAGATTCATTCACGCCCACATCGTCGCCGGGAAGCTAAGTAGACGGCAGCACCTCCGCAATCATCTCGCAGAGGCAGGCTTTGAGATCGAGATGGCTTCTTCCGCCTCCCAGGCCTTTAATCTCATGCGGAAAGAGCCACCAGCCTTTCTCATCCTCTGTGATGACATCGACGCCAGCCCAGACGCTCTCGGCGTCCTGCGATGGCTCAGCAATCAAGAGTTTCGCGATTCCGTTCACACACTTGTGCTCTGTAATACCACGGACAGTTCTCGAATCAGTGCCCTGCTCCGCCACGGCGCTTCTGATATCCTTCCCTTGGATTTCAGTGAGAGGGAACTAGACGAACGCATCCAGATCGCCGAGCACCGCAGCGACTATCTTCGCACCCGCCTGGCCGACTCTCGCCAGCTTAGGCAACAAGCCACCCAGTACCAGAAGGTTGTCAGCCACTGGCCTCAAGCAGCGATTCTAACGCCAAACCTCAGCCGCCCTATCAAAGAGGTCAACCAACGTGCCTTGGAAATACTCGGCATGACCCACGACGATGTTGTCGGCAAGTATCTCTCCCTCATCCTTCCCGATCTCTTCGAGCGCGACGACTTTATTCCTTATGAGGATTTCTCCAAGAACCCGCAACGGGTGGAGGACGTCCTCTATAAGAGTTCCGATGGCGAGGTTCTCCTTGAAGTACGTATGGTCGGCATGGAATGGGGCAAGGAGGGTTCCATCCTCATCACCTTTGAGAATGTCGGTCGCATGCAAGCCATCGAGCGAAGCCGTAGCCGTGTTTCCCAGGTCGAATCTATTCGGCGTTTCGCTAGCGAAATGGCGCATGAGTTCAATAACATTCTCACCATCGTCAACGGCAATTTATCGCTTCTTTCCAAAGCGGAAACCACCCTTCCCGGACCGTCCGTTCAGCTCATCACGTCTAGCCAGCAAGCCTGCCGACGTGCTACTGACCTCGTCAAGCGACTCACCAAACAGCGTGATTTCGGTCAACCCAAACCCGCACCCGTCGACGCTGAAACCCTCGTTCAGAAGGCCAGCCAGGAGGCGGTGCTCAGCCCACGCGCCCAGACCAACGTCACTACCGCTGATGTCCTCTGGCCCGCAATCGCCGACGCGGACCTCCTCATGGAAGCCCTTAAAGTTCTGCTCAAGAATGCCGATGAATCGCTCGCAAACAGTATTATTGAAGTGGACATCGAGAACCTCGCTCTCGGCGAAGAAACCTCGCTTCCGCTGCAATCTGGCGACTACCTCCGCATCACCGTGCTCGATCAGGGTCCTGGTATGAAGACGGATGTCGCTGAGCGGGCCTTCGCACCATTCTTCACCACTCGCAAAGAAGCCGAGGGCCTCGGACTCACCCTCGCCCTTAAGATCGCCGAAGATCACCGAGGCACCCTTCACATCGAAGACTCGCCCACGGGCACTGGGGCCTGCTTTGTCCTTCATATCCCCGCCGACCGCGCCTCCGTTGTTGCTCCCGAAATAATCACCGCTGAACTAGCGGAAGAGGCCCTCGCTGAAAGCGCTTCTACTCTCTCGAAGGAAGCACGTAAACCACGACCGGCTAAAGTTCACACTCCTCGTGTTCTTTTTATGGACGACGAGCCTGACATCCGCACCATCGTCGATAAGATTCTCTCAGCTCACAACTTTGACATCACCTGCACCAGTTCAGGAGAGCAAGCCATCGACGCTTACTACCGAGCCATTGAAGAAAAACGCCCCTACGATGTCCTCTTGCTAGACCTCGAAGTTGTCGGCGGCATGGGAGGCAAAGACACTATCGCCATCCTTCGCCAAGACTTCCCCCGGATTAAAGCGGTCGTCACCACCGGTTACCTCGATGACACGGTTCTCACTAATCACAGGGAGCACGGATTCTCCGGAGTCCTGACCAAGCCCTTTCAAATGGAAGACCTCATCTCCGTCCTTACCAAGCTCGGTGGGTCTACGGCGTAGCTAGTGCGCCCTTGCAGTTCGCGACCAAAGCTGATCAGGTATTGTTAGTAACGAGACCTTGCTCATATCGTTCCTCTGGCCGCTTAGCATCGTAGGCTTCTAACAAGCCTTTTACGTGTCTCAAGATCTCGCTCGTGAAGATGGCACAACTCCGCTCCTCTTCCGTTAGGCGGATTTGGTTCCACCCGACGTCGATCGAGATTGTGTCTTCATCTTCTTCATCTTCCTCACCGAAATAGAATGAGTAATAGTCGAACCCCCGGAATGTCATCGACCTCTACACTGCCGAAATAACCAGGATCAAACTCAA
>JAACDM010000053.1 GCA_009936795.1 Verrucomicrobiaceae bacterium
ATTGTGGAAGAGAACGGAATCACGCCTGATCCTGACGACCAGAACTGGGGACCGGCTACGGTGCAGGAGCTCAACGTGCTTCAAGACAATGGTGATGGCACGGAACGGGTTGAAGCAAAGATTGCGAGTGGTTCAGGAGCACGAAAGTTCGTGCGGGTTCGTGTGACGATGCAATAGCTCTCATACGGCCGTTGATCGTTGTCGTCAGAATAGCGCTTTAAGAACTCCTCTGATGCCCAACGCGATCGTCGCTAGGACAATGAGGACACCGAAGATGTTCTGTCGGGGGCTGTTGATGTGGTCGCCAAGGACGGCACGGCGATTGACGATCCAGAGGAGGAAGGAAGCGATGATCGGGAGGAGGAATCCGTTGGCAATTTGGGCAAACTGAATGACTTCGATTGGTCTGTAGCCACAAGATGAGATGATGACGCCAATCGTGAGAACAATAATCCAGACGGTTCGGAAACGTGCGGATTGAAGATTGGAGTCCCACCCAAACAGGCCTTTGGCAACATAGGCAGCGGCTAGTGGGGCGGTGATGGCTGAGGTGATGCCTGCGGCGAACATGCCGATACTAAGAAAGTACTTCGCGTAGGTTCCGTAGAGAGGTTCCAATCCTCTAGCGAGATCGGCGGCATGCTTAACGGTGCTGCTAGAATCGATTCCTGAGGCGCAGATGATGATGGCCATGGATACGAGGCCACCGCCGATGATGGAGACGTAGGTGTCTCTGCCGGCAGCCATAAGGTCGTTTGCGCCCTTCCATTTCTCTCGGACCAAGGAGGCGTGGAGAAAGAGATTGTAAGGAACGACTGTCGTGCCAAAGAGGGCTATGATGGTCAACCAGCTACCCTCAGGTACGCGTAGGACGAAGATCCCTTTGGCAACCTCGCTCCAATTGGGTCGAGTCACTAACGCAGTAATTATAAAGGAAAGGCTCATGAGAAGCACTAACACGACAAGGCATCGTTCGATTGTCTTGTAGTTTCCGATGAAGAGGAGGACGAAGGCAGTGGTGCCCATACCTAAAGGGGCAAGGTTCCGAGAAGAGCCAGCGATGGTCACGTTGGTCCAAGGGAAGATTGTTTCCAAGCCGAGCGCGCCACCGCTGATGTTTCCTGCTTCGTACGCGGCATTGCCCACGAGGATCGCTGACAACACGACGAACAGGGCAAAGGCCTTCACTATTGGAGGCTTGATTTGCTCCTTAACTGTCTCGGCTAGTCCTTTGCCATGAATGAGCCCTAACCGTGCGGCCATTTCCTGGAGGACAATGGTTGCTACGATCGATAGGGCCATGGCCCAGAGCAGAGTGACATGATAGTTTGCGCCTGCCACGGTACAAGCTGTCACTGTGCCAGGACCGATGAACGCTGCGGCAATGAGCGTTCCGGGTCCGAGGTGCCTTAGAGGATCTTTCAAGACGGAACTCGCTAAACTTACGAATGCTGTTCGATCACGAGATCGGCAATCGCGTCTGTAGCGAAGGTGATCACGTCATCTACTGCGCAAATGGCGATCCTTGCGGTCCCCTCCTCTTCGCGGCACCACTGAAACTCAAGGTCACTAGAGATACTGTTCACCTCGACAGGGTAGACGGCCGAGCAATACTCCCGGGAGTGCTGGTTGGAGATTCGGTAGGCCAGAGTTTCCGCCTGGCGTGTGCCGAAGCCGAGGCCGACGGCTTCTGTGAGCCGGTGGAGCATGACACCGACAGAATTTGTATGTACTGTGAATGTGAGGATCTCACGTTGAACAAAGGCGGCCTCCATTTCTGCCAAGATGTCTTCAGGACTGTCGTCGCTTCCTGGTTCGGGGCGGTTGCTTAGCCACTCTGTGAGGAACTTAGCAAACATAGATCCGGCCACGAGCAGGAATGAGATGGTGAGCAGGGTGGTCATCGCGCCGTCTTGCAACCGTAGGGCGGCGATGAGGCGTTGACAACGAAGAATCAGGAACTGCCGTATTTCTCTCGATGAAGATTCTCACACTGTGAGATCCACTGGTCCCGCTGGATGCGCTCCTTGAAGCTGAGGCGCTTGGAGAAGGCTTCCACATTGGAGTCGGTCCAATCAGCAATCTGTTTGAAGCGGAAGATCCCAATTTCGTGGAGGCGCCCTTCGATTACCCGAGCGACTCCTTTTATCCGTGTGAGATCATCGATGATGCTGGGTGGCCGACGATAGACATGGCCTAGGCTGGGATCTTCGAGAAGGAGTTCGCCGTCCGAGGGAGATTCGGACAGTGATACAGGGTCCTCGATTGGTTCGGAGGCGAAGAGAGTAAATTGATCGATCTCTTCGTCTGGCTTCTTCTCTTCGTCTGAGGTGCCTGCAGTGCTGTCGCTTTCTTGCGAGGGCGTGGAGACTGCGTCCGAGCCACTGAGAGTTCGAGCTTGCTCGACCCAGCGATCTCGTTGGATGCGGTCCTGGAAACCCAATTGATCTGAATAATTGCTAACATCGTCCTCAGTCCAGGCAGCAATCTGGGCCCAATGAGTGATCCCAATATCGTTGAGCTTGGCCTCGATCCCAGCCGGGATGCCTTCGATTGCTGTCAACGCATCGTTGTTAGGATCAGTTGGTGCGTCTGCAACTAAACCTATTGGAGCAGAATCAGGCGGGGAGGCCTGGAGAGTGGCCATGGTGGCTCTGACCTCGTGGAGTTCCCGTTCAGTTTGCCGGCGTTGCTGGCGTTCGGCATGGGCGTCAGCCGTGAGCCGATTGACGTGGGTTTCCAAGGACCCGTTGTCTTTGCGAAGCCGATCAAGATCTTCTTCAAGATCGCGGTTGTCGGTGCGAAGGCCCTCGAACTCGGTTTGTATTGTGTTGATGAGTTGGATCTCAGTGCCCAGTCGGGACACTTGATACTCAGATTCGCGAAGAGCTTCTGTGAGTTCAAGGACCTTTTTTTCAGAGCCATGGAGATTCTCTTCACGCGCAGCAAGAACCTCGTGCTCCTTTTGCAGCGTTTGCATTTCTTGAGCCAGTTGATCACGCTCATGCTTGGCCGTTTCCAAGGCCGCAGTGGTGTTTGCGAGGGTGCGTTTCGCGCGCGTTACTTCCTGTAGTGTCTCCTGCTGACGTTTGTCCGTGGCGGCGATTTCTTGCTCCAGATCTTGGATGCGTGTTAGGGCGGTGCCGTCTCGTTCTTCGTAGTCGGCTATCTCGGCTGTGAGTCGCATCATCTTTTGCTGGACTTCAAAGGAATCACTGTCGCCAAAGTGCGAGGCATTTCCGCGATCTTGATGACGCTCCCGCCAGCGACAGAGGAGAAAGGTGACCAACGCCGAGGCAAGGACGAAGATCGTCGCCGTGATCAGATCTGGAAGCAGGAGTTCAAAGTCGGGCATGATCAGGAAATGAGTTCTTAAGGAGAGGCTTCTTCTGGGAAAGTGAGTCTGCTCGTGACGGTATAGCCACTTAGCTGGGCCTGAGCGAGATTGGCAAGTTCATCTGCCGCTGCCATGCTTGGCGCGATGCCCCACAGCATGGCCTCGCCTGAGCCAATGATGATGAGTGGAGATTTGATTGATGCGAGGTAGGTTTCGAAGAAGGTGGGCTTGGTGGAGAGCCAATCTGGAACGGGTGCCTCCGGCAGGATTTGGATGGCTGCCTCAAGTTGCTGTCCGAGTGCTAGTTGCGATCGGAGGAATTCCGCGATCTCGTCTCGACTGTTTGTCGAGGGAGCAACGCCTTCTAGCGTGATGATGCCGTTTTCCTCTTTAAGGACAAGTGGGTGTCTCTCGCGCTCGACTCTCACCATGTTGACAATGTTATTTACCAGAGAGGGGAATCCATCACGCATGATTTCCTCGAGAGCTTGGGCTTCATTTGCTGTTTCGATGACTCCAATGAGGCGGAGCTCTTGAGAAGCCGTGACCACGATTTCAGATTCCCTCAGGCGCTTGTTGCTAAAGAAATACTCTACGGCTGGTCCAAAGGTGTTTTCCCAGTCAGGAATCGCGATGTTGTCGAGCGCGACGGCATCGGCTTCATGTTGATTGGTTTCGATATCAATGGGAGAGCCGGGCCCAGCTCCTGTCGCCTTGGAAATGGCGTTCTTGAGGATGATTAAGGTGGATTGAGCTAGCTGGGCTCGAAGAGCAATCTCCTCGCCTTGAGCAAAGGCCTGGAACGATGGCTGAAGTTTCCAATCATGAGTGAGTTCGGCGAAGTCGTATTCGGTTTTAGCTTGTTCGGGTAGGCCTGTGGCAGAGAGCTTTTCGACGACTTCTTGGCCGATCTGCATGCCTGCAGCGGTGCTGGCGACCCCAAACACGGTTCCTTTGCGGGCAGAGAACTTGACCTTAAGCTGGCCCGTTTCAAACTTTGGAGAGTCCTCTAATTGCTCAAGGAGTGCATGGTGAGTGGCTTCGGCGAGCTGCTGTTCGACCCTTCCAAGCTTGAGGAAATAGAGGGTGAGAGCGTAGACGATGATCAGGAGCCCGTAGGTAAAAATGGCGTATGTCCAGCGCATTACAGATGTTTACAGAGCATTGCGCTATTCACAATGGTTGTGGGAAATTTCGATAAAAACTTTGTAGAGGGTTTCCCATTCTCGTAATTCGGGCGGGAAGGTTGCCTTCATTCTAGGTGCACCTTCCATAATAACCCTGAAAAGTGAAACAGTTTCGAGTTGCGAATATTTCAGAAATCCGAACAATCTATTGAACTTAGGTTTCACTCGACGGAGATAATTATCTTCGAAGTCTAAGATCTCTCAAAGATAAATATTTTATAAAAATCAGTAGGCGGGCCATAAAAGAATTGAACTTTATTCCTGTGGGGGTAGAAAAGGGGGGTAATGGGGGCAAGTGGTGAAGATTCCTCAACAATGGTCCAGCATGACGATTCTCCGCGCATCTACAACGGGCACGAGAGCCGTGTGGTGGATGAGAAGAATCGTCTCAACATCCCGGCAAGATGGCGGGATGCTCGTTATGCCGAGCTTCACGCGCTCCCTGATAGCAACAATCCCTGCCTCAAACTTCTCAATGCTGATGAACTTCGGCGCATGAAGCGCACGCTCGATGACTCAAAAGACTATACTCCCGCTCAAAAGAAGATGTTCCAGCGCCGCTGGTTCTCTCGAGCGATGCCTTGTCCCTTGGACAAGCAGGGACGGATTGTCGTACCTACTGAACTCCAAGAGCGGTATAAATTCTCCGGCGAGGTCGTCATCGTGGGTGCCTGCGAATGTCTGGAACTCTGGCGCCCGGAAGATTGGGTTGAAGAGCAAAGCCAAGATGCCGATGCCACGGTCGACTCGATGGCAGAATCCCTCGGATTTTAGCATTCAACCCGAAGGCATTGTGAAGACCACTTCCAACCAAGCTTTGGGTGATGCCTGCCACGTGCCGGTCCTGCTCCAGGAAATTCTTGAGTTCTTTCAGCCTGAACCAAGGATGTGCATCATTGACGGCACTCTGGGCTTTGGTGGCCACAGCGAGCGATTCTTGCAGGCGGGTGCGCGCGTCATCGGGGTTGATCAAGATCCTGAAGCACTCGAACGTGCGATTGAGCGATTGTCGGGCTTTGGGCACCAATTTCAGGGAATTCGGGGAAATGCTGCGAGCCTTGATTTACTAGCAAAATCCCATGAGGCGTTTCCTCAACAAGTCGATGCCATGCTCTTTGATCTTGGCGTGAGCTCCTGGCAACTCGACCAAGCAGAGCGTGGTTTCTCCTTTCAGGAAGATGGCCCACTCGACATGAGGATGGATCCTGACCAAACGACGACGGCAGCAGACTTGGTCAATCAGCTTAGCGAGGAAGCATTGGCAGATGTTCTTTGGACCTATGGTGAGGAACGCGGGAGTCGTGGGATCGCCAAGGCCCTGGTTGCGCGTCGCCAAGAGCGCTCCTTTGAAACAACGCTGGATCTCGCCAATGTGATTTCTCGCGGTGGGCGCCGGTCCGGAAAGATTCATCCAGCGACGCGCTCGTTCCAGGCCCTGCGCATTGCGGTGAATCGTGAGTTGGATGTATTACCGGAAATGCTAAGCCACGCCGTGAGCCTGCTCAAGCCCGGTGGCAAGTTGGCAGTGATCAGCTTTCACTCTTTGGAAGACCGCATCGTGAAGCGATTCTTGCGCGCTCACAGCCAAGCCATGGTGGACGATCCCACGTGGCCTGAGCCGCGACTGAACCCCGATTATCATTTCGACCTGCCTGCTAAACTCATTCAAGCCACGCCTGAAGAAGCCTCCCAGAACCCACGCGCGCGAAGCGCGAAGCTTCGCTTTGCCATTCGGCGTGCAACATAACTCACTCAACTCTTACACGATTCTATGTCTAACGATTCTCCGATTGGTGTGTCCCTTGTTGTCAAAGGGGCGACTGTGCTCATGCTTTGTGTGGTCTGTGGGTGCCTTTACATCAATATCCGCTCGGGTCATGTGGCCAAGCGCCAACAGATCCAGGAGCTAAAGGAGGAGCAAGTGAGTGTGTACATTGCCGTCCAGAATGTGGAGGTGGACATCAAGAGAAATCTCGCTCCGCGTGTGCTCGAAGCCAGACTACAAGCTTATCACAGCGATCTTAGCCCTGTGAGTGTGGAACAGACGGAAGCGCTTGCGCCTGAAATGACGGCGTCTCGTTGACCTGTTAGTATGATGACTCGCCCAACAGCAAAGCCGCCTTACCGATACTCGACTGAGTTGCGGGCGATCCTGCTGTGCGTAGGATTCGTGTCTCTGTTAACAGTTATCTCCATTCGGTTGATTCACGTGCAGTATACTCTGCATGAGGAGGTGATAGATGAAATGAAGGACGAGACGTTTGACAAGGAGGTCGTGCCTGCCCGTCGTGGGGATATTCTGGATCGGGATCGGCGTCCTTTGGCGACGACCGAGCCTGTGAGTGATCTCATCCTCGATAAGTATCAACTTCCGTTTGTGGAGCAGATTCACAAGATTGCTAAGCAGCAACTTGGGATGACCGACGAAGAATTGAAGGGCTACGGTAAGGATGCCAGTAAGTCCCTCTACTACCAAATGTTAGCTACGAAGTTGGTGCGGCCGCTTAAGCTGGAGTTGGGCAAGGTGCTGAAGGATCTCCAGGGGCGCAGGACGAACCCAGAGATTGCCAAAGGCGTGGATAGTCAGCTAGCCCGTGAAATTGTAAAAGACTTGGAACGCGAAGGGTTTAGGGGCATCCGCTACGTTGACTCTATGAAGAGGGCTTATGTCAGTGATGATCTGGCTTGCCATGTGCTTGGGTATGTATATCACGGAACGGAAGGGGCAGAGGGGGTCGAGGCGAGCATGGATGGATTCCTGAAAGGGACCGATGGTGCCCGCTACTACGATTTGGAAGGCACGCTAGTCGAAGAGGTGATGCCACAACATGGGCGGCATGTGGTGCTGACGTTAGATGCTGCTTTTCAAGACATGGCCGAGCAGATTGTGGACAAGCACTTCAAAGCATTACGAGCGGAGTCTATCACTGCAATCTTTGCAGAGCCCAGCAGTGGGGAGGTTCTTGCCTTGGTCAATCGACCGGGGTTCAAGCCTTCGGACGCTGGCAAATCGAGGCCCCGCTCTCGCTGGAATCGCGCGGTGTCCGCTGTCTATGAACCGGGATCAACCTTCAAGATCGTGACTTTGGGTGCAGCCCTGGATTTGGATCTCGTTAGACTTGATGAGTGGGTGAGTTGTCACAATGGCTACTACCGTGAACATGGTTGGGAGAAAGCGTTAGAAGATTCTGCTGCCCCTCGTGAATCGGCATCAGTGCGTGACGTGCTCGCCTATTCCCTGAACACGGGCACCTTCATGGTCGCACAGCAGATGAAGCCCCGTGATTATTATAGCTACATGTTGAAGTTCGGCTTCGGGGAGAGGACCGGAATTCGTCTTCCAGCGGAAGGGCGTGGGAAGGTGCCCCATCCCGTGAAGGGTGAGGTGGCGAATGCGAATGATGGGTGGTCGCGTAGTCGCATGGCTTTGTCTCGTCTCGGGATGGGCTACAATCTCAACGCTACTCCTCTCCAGGTTCTTGGTCTCATGAGCGTGGTCTGCAATCACGGGGATCTCGTGAAGCCGCGGATCGTGCGTGAAATCCTAACCGAAGATTATAGGCGCGTTAGTGCTAGTTTGGATTCGGAAGTGGTGGAGAATGTGTATTCAGCACGTACGGCTAGCAAGCTCAAGTCGGCGCTCATCCATGCTGTGGAAGAGGGGACGGGGAAGAATGCACAAGTCGAGGGGTACGTGGTTGGTGGCAAGACGGGAACTACGATGAAGATCGTTGGTGGGGGCTATCGCAAGAATCGGAACATCACCTCATTTCTGGGATTCATAGGAACCGAATCTGAGCCGGCTCTAATTGGCATGGTGCTCGTAGACGATCCTCAGAACGAGGGCAAGCGGCATGGCGGAAGTGTGGCGGCACCTATCTTTAAGGAAATCGCCGAGGCGGGGATGTATCACTTTGGAGTGCGTCGCCTCGCCTCAACTGAGGCGGAGATGGCGAACTAACGGAATGGTTACTTTGAAAGACATGATCGACGTGATGCCAACGGTGCGCTCCTCCCAATGGGGAGCGGATGTGCAGGTGTTGCGTCTTTGCTACTCATCGCGTGAGGTAACGCCCGATTCAGGATCGGTCTTCTTTGCGTTGAAGGGCGAGACGGTGGACGGGCATCAATACATCGAGCAAGCGAGAGAAGCTGGTGCTGTTGGCATAGTGGCTGAAACGGCGGCTCCAGAGCCCTGTGATTTCCCGTGGGTCCAGGTGCGTGATTCTCGAGAAGCTCTCGCTCGTGCAGCCGCTGCAGTGCAGGCGCATCCCTCGAAAGGCCTTCGCGTGGCGGGTGTGACGGGCACGAATGGAAAGACGACAGTGGCCTTCCTCCTCCATTACTTGCTTAAGCGAGTTCAGCACTATGCTGGGATGTTAGGAACTGTGCACTACGACGTGGGTAGTGAATACCGCAAGGCCACCCACACGACCCCTGAATCAGTGGAGATTCAATCTTTGTTAGCCGAGATGCGGGATGCGGGGTGCCGTAGTGCGGTGATGGAAGTGTCTTCTCATGCTCTGAGCCAGCACCGCGTGGATTCAGTCTTGTTTGATGCTGGCATCTTCACGAATTTCACGCAAGATCATCTAGACTATCACAAGACGATGGACGCCTACTTTGAGGCGAAGGCGTTGCTCGGAGAACTCCTCGTGAATCAAGGAGGCAAGAAGAAGCCAGTCTTTGTAATTAATAAGGATGATGGCTATGGGCAGCGATTGATTCGTCGATTTAAGGACCGAGTCGATGTCGTCACGTATGGAATGGGGGTGGGTTGTGATTTCCGTGCGACGCGCATTGCTGCAGATGTGAACGGCACACGCTTCGAGCTTGAGGCGAAGGGGAGAACCTTCATGGTTCGGCTACCTCTGATCGGGCGTTACAATGTCTATAATGTGTTGTCAGTGCTCGCGGCCACGAAAGCCATGGGGCTGAATTTGCGGGAATCCGTGCAACACCTTGAAGAAGCGCCGCAAGTTCCCGGACGTCTGGAGGCGATCGACCACATCGGTGGCTTCAAAGTTTACGTGGATTATGCGCACACCCCGGATGCTTTGGAAAATGTGCTTAAGATCCTACGCGATCTGAGTCCGCGTCGATTGATCTGTGTCTTTGGCTGCGGCGGTAACCGTGATCGTGAGAAGAGGAAACTCATGGGCATGGCTTCGCGGAACCACGCGGATGTGTCGGTAGTGACCTCGGATAATCCACGCAATGAGGACCCTGAGGCAATCATCAACGATATCGGCGCCGCTTTTGGGACGGATTATTACGTGAAGTACGTCGATCGGCGTGAGGCGATTCGCCGTGCCATTGCCATGGCTTTGCCGGGCGACATCGTGGTCGTCGCGGGTAAAGGTCACGAAGCCGAGCAGCAATTTGCAACGGAGACGGTGCCGTTCGACGACCGGGACGAGGTTTTTAAGGCACTGCAAGTGTTGGACTTGAATCCACGGCGGGCAGGAGGGCGGCCTCGATGAAACGGTTGACCGTTCAGCAAGTTGCCGATCTGTCAGGTGGTCGCGTGATGCAGGGAGATCCCAACTCGATGGTCACTGCGGTGAGCACCGACACGCGGAGCATCCCGCCGGGGTCGCTCTTTATCGCTCTGGTTGGCGAGCGCTTTGATGCGCATGATTTCTTAGCAAAGGCAGTCGAGGCCGGGGCGGGTGCGCTGCTGGTGAGCTGTGCCGTGGACGGTGTAACGGTTCCTGTCGTTGAGGTCGCTGATACCTTGATAGGTTTGCAGCAGCTGGCAAAGGGCTATCGCAAATTGATCGAGACCAAAGCTGTGGTCATCACTGGAAGCAATGGCAAGACATCGACGAAGGATATGATTCGAGCGGTGTTGGGTCAGCGCTTCGCGGTGACAGCGACCAAAGGCAACCTGAACAATCACATCGGGTTGCCATTGACGGTGTTGAGCACAGAAGCCGATGATGACTTCGGTATTTGGGAGATCGGCATGAATCATCATGGGGAGATCGCGCCCCTCGCGGAGATTACGGCTCCTGATATCGGGGTGATCACGAACATCGGCACAGCGCACATCGGGAACATGGGCAGCCGGGAAGGGATTGCTCAAGAGAAGGGGATGCTGGCAGAGGCCATGACGAAGAAAGGTGTGCTTGTCTTGAATGCGAATGACGAATTCGCGTCTTCTATAGGAAGCCGGACTTCGGCGCGCGTTGTCGAGGCGGGCATCGAGGCGGGGCAGGTGCGGGCAACAGATTTAGAAGTGTTAGATACTGGAACAGGATTCACATTGACGATCGGGAACGACAGCGCGGAGGTGCGTTTGCCGATTCCAGGCAGGCACATGGTGTCGAATGCGGTAATTGCGGCTGCTGTTGGGCATGAGGCTGAATTGCCGTTGGATGAAATCTCTAAGGCGCTCACACAGGTGAGCCTCACTCCTGGAAGATTGCAAACCTTGGAGCATGCGGGCGTCAAGATTATCAATGACGCTTACAACGCCAATCCTGATTCTATGCGCGTGTCCTTGACTACAGTGGGTGCAATGAAGCCTAACGGAAAGACCTTTGCATTACTTGGTGAGATGGGTGAACTTGGCCAAGGGGCTGAGATAGCGCATCGGGAGATGGGGCTGCTGGCGGTCTCTGAGGGGTTTGATCACATTTGTAGCGTGGGCGATGGGGCTTGCGCGTATACGGATCGGCTTGCTGCGGATGCAGACCAAGTCGTTCACCATTTCGCTAGTCGCGAGGAAGCTGCGGACTTCCTGAAACAAACGGCCACGGCAGGAGATCTCGTGCTGCTCAAAGGAAGCCGGTCCGCCGCCATGGATACCATCTACAAACTCTACGCGACTGCATCATGATTTATTGGCTCTACGAACTTCTCAAGGAAGACCACGAGGCTCTCGTGCGTGTGCTACGATACGTGAGTAGTCGTAGTCTTGCTGCGGCGTTGTTTGCCTTCTTGATCTCTCTTGTCATGGGGCCTTGGGTCGTGCGGAAGCTATTGTCTCTCAAAATGGGGCAGCCTATCCGTACTGCCGAAGACATGCGCGAGCTCGCTGAGATTCACGGACGGAAGCAGGGCACGCCGACGATGGGTGGCGTGATGATTTTGGCTGCCGTGGTCACGTCAACGCTTCTCTTTGCTCGTCTGACGAACCCTTTCATTTGGTTGTGCCTTATTGTGACGATTGTGCTAGGAAGTCTTGGCTTTCTGGATGACTACAAGAAAGTCACGATGAAGAGTTCTGATGGTGTGAGTGCCCGTTTCAAGATGTCGGTGCAAGCGTTTCTTGCTGTTGGAGTGACCGCCTTTCTCATCTTTTATCAGCATCCGGAACATGAAGGGATCATGACGACGCTGTTCCTGCCACTGCTCAACGTGGATAACCCGTTCTCGAATGTGCAGTTGGGCTGGTTCGCAGTAATTTTGTTCGGTGGCGTGATTGTTGGGTGTTCCAATGCGGTGAACTTAACGGATGGCCTCGATGGATTGGCCATTGGCTGTACCATTGTCACGGCGGCAACCTACGCCATCTTCAATTACATCGCCGGACGTGCGGACTGGGCTTCTGACTATCTGTTCATTCCTCATCATCCCTGGTCGACGGAAGTGACCGTCTTCTGTATGGCTATTGTGGGGGCGGGTATGGGCTTCCTCTGGTTCAACTCTTACCCCGCAAGTGTCTTCATGGGAGATACAGGGTCGTTAGCAATTGGAGGGATGTTAGGAACAGTGGCCATATGTTGCAAGCAGGAAATAACCCTGGTGATTGTGGGGGGGGTCTTTGTAATGGAGGCGCTCTCGGTCATGCTTCAGGTCGGTAGCTTTAAACTACGGCGTAAACGCATCTTTAAAATGGCGCCTATTCACCATCATTTCGAACTGAAAGGCTGGTCGGAAACGAAGATTATCATTCGTTTCTGGATTCTCGCATTGCTCTGCGCTGGGCTTGGCTTGGCGTCCCTTAAACTACGATACTAGCAAACATTTATGAACCTCAAAGAACAAGCCATTGCTGTATGCGGTGCTGGGCGTAGTGGCCAAGCTGCAGCACGGTTGGCTTGTGCTCAGGGGGCGCATGTGACGTTGCTCGATAGTGGTGAGCCAAGCGTGCCTGGTCTCCCGGACGTAGACAGGGTCTTTGGGCCAGAGGCGCTCACTTGGCGCGAAGACGTTGCGCATCTCGTCGTCAGTCCCGGCATTGATTTAGCGAATCCATTGGTGGCTCCATGGGTGGAAGCGGGAACGTCTGTATTGGGAGAGATTGAGCTCGCTTCTCGATTCTGGGGAAAGAGGGTCATTGGTATTACGGGAACGAATGGAAAGACGACGACGACTGAACTGATTACGCACCTCCTCAATGAGAACGGGTGCTCCGCTGTGGCCGGCGGTAACTACGGGAAGCCTTTCGCTGAGATCGTGCTTGATGATGCCTCCTATGATGTAGCGGTACTTGAGTTGAGTTCGTTCCAACTCGAAACTATCGATCAGTTTCGTCCAAATGTGAGTGTATGGATGAATTTCGCTCCTGACCACATGGATCGCTACGAGTCTGTTGATGATTATCGCGATGCCAAGCTCGCAATGTATCGCAATCAGACGGCGGAGGACTGGGCCATCGTGAATTTGAGCAATGGGCCGGGCATCGAGCTCATTCCGCAGACGCTGACTTTTAGTGCGTTTGATGAGGGCGCAGACTTCGCCTATAGAGATGGCCAAATATTCCTCCGAGGGGAGTCCATGGCGTCGATGTCAGACACGTATCTCGCCGGGAAACACAACGCAGAAAACCTGATGGCTGCGATGGCGGTGGGCTCGATCCAAGGGCTTTCTACCGCGGGCATGCGGCGGGCAGCCTTGAGCTACCGACCACCGCGCCATCGCTGTGAGCGTGTGGCGCAGACGGATCGTGGCTTGCTTATTCTGAATGATTCCAAAGCGACAAACGTCCATGCCTTGGAGAGTGCTCTTCGTGCTCTAGATGGTCCCATTCTGCTCATTGCTGGTGGCAAACAGAAGGGTTTGAGCTATGATAGTCTGAAGCCTTGGTTGGCGGAAAAAGTCTGCCATCTTGTCGCATTGGGAGAAATTGGGCAGAACCTAACGGAACTAGCGGATGGGCTTTGTCCTAGCACTGTGGCGGATTCTTTAATGGCGGCCGTCAAGACTGCGTTCAGAGAAGCTCCCGACAACGCAATTATACTCTTCTCTCCTGGGACCTCTTCCTTTGATATGTTTTCCGGCTACGAACAGCGGGGGGATGTCTTTACCGATCTCGTAGAACAACACCTAGCAAATATATGAAATCAACACGCAAGCGCCGCTCGAATATTTCGCGGGAGTTTCGTCTCCCTGCGAACGTCATGCACGAAGAAGCCTGGGAGGACAGTGGTCCGAACATGAAGCTTTCTCGTGCCTTCATTGTCGTCCTCGTCCTCCACATCGTGGCGGTCGGTGGATTGGCTGCTTTTAACCTCTTTGATAGTAAAAAGCCGAAGGTGGGGGAGAACACCAAGCTTCCTGAGAAGCCACTTGTTCCTGTAGCGAAGCAGGATGAAGTGAGTATCGTACAATCTACCGTCGTAGAGCAACAGCCCGTACAGCTTGCGAGCACGAAAGCGGTCAAGGTAGATAAGGAAATGTCGACAAGCTACTTCGCCCTGCAATATGGCCTGACGGAAGAGAAGTTTCTTGAGGTGAACAAGCACACGCCGGTCCCGTCGGGAACACTTCTACGAGGGGAAACGGTCTACGTGCCAAGTGATTCGGTTAAGCCTACTGCCGTGAATGATCTGCCTCTCGCTCCCGTTGTGACGGCGCCGAGGGAAGAGCCTGAGGTTGCTGTCATTGACCCAATCCCTCAGCCCAAGCCTCCTGCCGTAAAGACTTACACTCCTCCAAAGAAACAAATTGAGAAGTCGAAACCCAAGCTCAAGCCCACAGTGACGTCTAAAACCTACCGGGTGAAGAAGGGCGATACGTTGTATAGTATTGCAAGGAAATATAACGGTGTGAGTCATCAGGACATCATGCGGGCAAATGGAATAGGCACGACGATCAGGCCTGGTCAGACTCTGAAGATTCCTCGTTAGACTCCAGTTTGGTGAATCGCTACGTTTCTCTAGTCCTCGTGGCTGCAGTTGGCGCTCTGGTGGCGCTTGGCCTGATAACGCTGTTCAGTGCCGAGCAGGTGTCGAAGACGGCGAACTTTGGCAAGCATTTGACTTGGGTGCTGCTAGGGCTCGTTGGTTGCTATAGCCTAACGATGATCGATTATCGTCGTTGGGAGGCGTTTGCATGGTGGGGCTTTGGGATTGCGGCAATCTTGCTGGCACTTTGCTACGCTCCTGGGATTGGTCATGAATACAACGGAGCTAGGCGATGGATCAAGATTGGCTATAAGTTTCAGCCTTCTGAGGTAGCCAAGCTGGCGGGGATCTTGTTTCTCGCTGCGTGGTACACGAAGTGGCATGACCGAGCAGGTACTACCTGGTTCGGGTTTGTCTTGCCAGGATTGTGCATGACTGTGCTTGTGGCTTTGGTTGCCGGAGAGGTTGATATCGGTGCGTCGACCTTGTTAGGCGTCGTTACAGCGATTGTCATGCTCATGGCTGGTGTTCGATTTCGTTGGCTAATTCTGGGTGTTGTCGGAGCCGTCGGAGCTGTTGCTTTCGCGGTCAAGAGTCTACCCGAACGCACTGGCCGATTTCTAGCATTTATGGACCCGGTGAAGCATGCCGACGGAGATTTCTGGCAGCAGGGCAAAGGGCTTCTCGCCTTTGGTGTTGGCGGTTGGGACGGCGTGGGAATTGGAAATATCATGCACTACGTGAAGCGTTTGCCGTTCTTGGAAAGTGATTTCATCTTTCCTGTGATTGGCGGCGAATTTGGATTGCAGGTGTCTTTGCTAGTTGTGCTGGCCTATGTCGTGATCATGGTGGCGGGCGTGCTGATTTCACTGAACGCCCCGGATCGATTTGGGATGTTGTTAGGTTGTGGCGTCTCGGGGATGATGGTCATCCAAGCGATCATCCATATGGCCGTGACGACAGCGATCATGCCGAATACTGGGCTTCCCCTTCCTTTCGTAAGCCAGGGGGGCACGAATCTCATCGCCTGCTTTGCCTGCGTGGGCTTGCTCTTGAGCATCCATCGACAATCGTGGCTGGAACCGGATTATGTGGCTCCTGAGTTGAAAGCGAATCTCCGCATCACACCTCGCTTGTAAACGTCTCTTACTGCGGTAGGGACGGGACTGACTATGTCTGATCAAAAACCTAACCAATCAAAGCGGTTTCTTATCGCTTGCGGTGGTACTGGAGGCCATCTTTTTCCGGGGATTTCCGTGGCGCAAGAACTCAGGCGGCGCGGGCACGAGGTGCTCTTGTTGGTGTCTGAAAAGGCCATTGATCAGCGCGCGCTCCAGGCCCATCCCGATTTGCAAAGTCGACAGATTTCCATGGTGGGGAAGCCGCGAACGCTTTCTCCGGCGATGTTGAAATTCCTGTTCAAGGTGTGGAAGACCTACCGGCATTGCAAAGGGCTCGTCAGGGAGTTTCGGGCCGATGCAGTGTTAGGAATGGGTGGGTTTACAAGCCTGCCACCGATTATGGCTGGGAAGCACCTTGGTAAAGCGACCTTTATTCACGAGTCGAACGCCATCCCTGGGAAGGCGAACAAGCTGACCGCCAAGTACTGCTCTGCCGTGTTTGTAGGCATGGACGTGTGCACTCAGCATTTTCCCGGTAAGACCTGCCACGTGGTTGGTACGCCGGTGCGCGATGGTCTCAAAGCCGCCATCGATCGGGCCGAGGCGCGGGCTAGTTTCGGGCTTTGCCCGGATAAGAAGACACTGCTCGTGATGGGCGGGAGCCAGGGGGCCCGGGGAGTGAACAATGCCATGACCGGTGCGCTGGCCGAACTCGATCCTGAAACGCTCCAGATCATCCACCTGACAGGCAGGGACGACGAAGCCAACGTCCGTGAGGCCTACGAGAAAACGGATTTCACGCACCACGTTGCTCCATTCTGTGATCGGATGGGTGAGGCACTAGCCAGCGCGGATGTCGTCATTTCTCGGTCAGGAGCTTCTTCCATGAGCGAACTGGCTCACTTCGGCATCCCCAGCATTCTCATCCCGTATCCTCATGCGGCTGAGGATCATCAGACGTTCAATGCGAAGCCGTTTGCTGATGCGGGGGCCGCCGTACTCTGTCCTCAAGGGGATTTAAAAGCCTCTGAACTTGCGCGTCTTATCCGAGAAGACTTCCTCGATCCGGGCATCCACGAGGTCATGCAAAGAAAGATGCATTCATTTAGTTCGGATGATGCGAATATTAAGATATGCGATATAATGGAGGCCCAAACGTAACCTGTGACCCGAGAAGCTGTCATCCAGGCACTCGCACAGCCCGCTCCAGATTCTCCAAAGCGCATTCACCTCATCGGGGTGGCGGGCTCGGGAATGAGCGGGCTTGCTTCGTTGTTCCTGGCTCTCGGGCATAGAGTGAGCGGTTCAGACCGTGTAGCCACGGGTGAAACGGCTCGATTGGAGTCGATCGGGCTTCATTTTAGTTCACCTCATTCTGCTGAGGCCGTGGCGGACGCTGAGGTGGTGGTTTACTCCTCTGCGGTGAAGCCTGGTAATCTTGCCTATGATGCCGCCGTGGCTGCGGGCATTGTCTTGCTACGGCGAGCCGAAGCCCTTGCTGCCATCATGCGAACTAAAAGCGGCATCATTGTAGCGGGGACGCATGGGAAGACGACCACCTCTGCGCTGCTGGCCCATGTCATGCGTGTCGGGCAGTTGAAGCCCTCGCACTATGTCGGAGCAGAGATTCCTTTGTTAGGTACGAATGCGTTCTATGATCCCGATGGAGAGCATCTTGTGGCGGAGGGCGATGAGAGTGATGGAACGCTGGTGAATTTCTTTCCAGACATTGCCATTCTCTTGAATGTTGAGGCAGAGCATTTGGATCACTACAGTGGGTTGGAAGAGATTCTTGCTGTCTTTGGGCAGCTTGTTTCACAAACTGGAAAGTTTGTGGTCTACTGCGGCGAGGATGCCAACGCTGCGCAGGTTTGCCAAGCCGCTCCGAACAAGCGGTCGCTGAGCTATGGATGGGATCATTCCTTTGATTACTCTGCTGGCGTGGTCAGCGCCGACGCCCAGAGCTCACAGTTCAGTGTTTATCGCCGAGGTGAATTGTTAGGGAGGGTGGAGCTGAATATTCCCGGGAAGCACAACGTGCTAAATGCGCTGAGCGTGATTGCCATTGCTGATGAGTTGGGCGTGAGCTTTCAGGCGTTAACCGACGCACTTGGCACGTTCCGTGGAGCTCGACGCCGGTTTGATAGGAAATACACGGGGCCGAATCACCTAATCGTTGATGACTATGGGCATCACCCCACGGAGGTTGAGGCGACGTTAGACACGGCTTGCAGCCAGAAGCCGGAGCGTTTGGTTGTGCTTTTCCAGCCGCATCGCTACACACGGACGCAACGTTTGGCCAAGGAGTTTGGGCAGTCCTTTGCGAAAGCTGACGTCGTCTTTGTGACCGAGATTTATCCTGCTAGCGAGCAACCTATTCCTGGGATTACAGGAATGACCATTATTGAGGCGATCCAAGCGGAGTCTCCAGAAGTGGAAGTTATTCATGTGTCTGACAATGCCCAAGCTCACTGGCAAGTCGGCCGAGCCCTGAAGAATGGAGATCTATTTCTCACTCTGGGTGCTGGCGACGTTCACCTTGTCGGCAAGCAATTGGCGAAAGATTTGGCAGTGATAGAGTCAATCAATGAAGTCATGGCAGGCGAGCATGGGCCGAGCCATCTTTACGAACCGATGTCGAGGCATACGACGCTGAGGGTTGGAGGTCCCGCGCAGTATTGGCTTGAGCCTCACAGCTTTGAGGCACTCGCGGCCGTGGTGCGCTACGGGAGGCAGAATCAACTTCCCATTCGGGTGATTGGCCGCGGGAGCAACTTGCTTGTCCGTGACGGAGGCATTCCAGGTATCGTTATTCACCCAGTGAAAGGAGCGTTTAGTAAGATTGAAGTGCTCGAAGACAATCAGATTGAGGCGGGTGCGGGTGCGCGATTCAAGGCGGTGACGGGTGCAGCGCGTGGTGCTGAGATTGGTGGCTTTGAGTGGATGGAAGGCATCCCTGGAAACGTTGGTGGGGGACTGCGCATGAACGCCGGCGCCATGGGCACTACGACTTTTGATCAGGTGGTATCCGTGAAGTATCTCGATTGGGAAACCAGTAAAATCGTGGATAAGGATGGCAATGACTTTAATTATCAGTATCGCAATGTGCCTGAGCTGACCAATAATATTGCGCTTTCGGCCGTCTTTCGAGGAGAGACCTCAGCACTGGCTGATATCGATGCTCTACTTGAGGAGTCCAAATCCAAACGAAAGTCATCGCAACCGGTGGGGCCAAGCGCGGGATGCATTTTTAAGAATCCAGATGATCTCCCAGCAGGTAAGCTTGTCGATGAGTTAGAGTTGAAAGGGCATCGTGTGGGCAATGCGCGGGTCTCCAATATTCACGGAAATTTCATCGTGAATGAGGGTGAGGCACCGGCTGCCGATGTCTTGAATCTTATCGGCGAGATTCAGTCCAAAGCCATGGTGGAACGTTCCATAACCTTGGAAACAGAAGTCCAGATCCTTGGAGAAGCGCCACCAAAGCCCCATCAGTTTGTGCGATAAAGATGAGTCATTCACTAACAGGTAAAACCATTGCTGTTCTTATGGGCGGTCCCGGATCAGAGCGCGCGATTTCTTTGGTGTCCGCAAAGAGTGTTAGTCAAGCGCTTCGTTCGTTGGATGGTGTCACCGTGATCGATGTGGACGTTAAGCATTCCGATTTCGAACTGCCGCCAGCAACAGATCTTGCTTACAATGTGATTCACGGCACGTTTGGGGAAGACGGCGATCTTCAAGCGATCCTTGAGTCGAAAGGGTTGCCCTACACCGGTGCTGGGTTGGAGTCTAGCAAGCTCGCCTTTGATAAGATTCTGACGAAAGACCGACTGATCGAGGCCAGGGTGTCTACGCCAGCATATGAGTATTGGCGATTGAAGGAGAGTGCGGCACCGGACATGCGAATTCCTATGGTGGTGAAACCGCCACGTGAAGGATCTAGCGTGGGCGTTCACATTGTGCAGAGCCCTGATGAACTGGTAGCTGCCCGAGAGGACGTCGCAAAGTACACGGATGTCGCGTTGGTTGAGGCCTTTGTGAAGGGGAAAGAACTCACGGTGGGTGTGTTGGGCGATCAAGTGTTCCCTATCGTGCACATTTCACCACGTTCAGGATTCTACGATATCAACAACAAGTACCCCTGGTTGAACAACGCGGGTGGCACGGACTACATTTGCCCGGCGGAGTTATCTGCCGAGGTTACAGAGGCTGTGCAGAAAGCTGCTCTCGACACACATCGTGCCCTTGGCGTGGAGGTTTATTCGCGGGTGGATGTTTTGTTAGATGAGGGCGATCAGCCTTGGGTGCTCGAACTAAACACGATTCCTGGGATGACTGAAAGTAGCTTGTTGCCGAAAGGTGCGCTTGCTGCCGGGGTCGACTTTACCGAACTCTGTGTGCACATCGCAGAAATGTCTTTAGCCACGCAACGCTAGCAGAATCATGAGCAAAAAAAATATTTCTCGAAATAAACGCTCTCGCGGGAAAGCTCGCCAAGCGCGTCGCGAAGCTAGAGAAGTGCGCGAAATGCTGGATATGCCCGTTGAGACCCGTCGTGGTGTGGATCGCCGCGCGGCCCAGTACAAACGAAGTCTGATCAGAGGCTTCTGCTGGTTAGGAGTATTGGCCATTCTCTGTGTTGGCGGGTGGATGCTAGTGCACAAAGCGTTCTACGATAATCCTGAGTTCATGCTCAAGAACGTCCAGGTGATTACAGACGGCACGTTGACGAAGCAAGAGATTCTCAAGGCGGCTCAAGTTCCGGCGAAGATCAACCTGTTGGAGATCGACCTGGCAGAGATCGATTCGCGGCTGCGTGAGCGGTCTCAGGTCAAGGATGTCCGTGTTCAGCGCAAGGTGCCTGATACCCTCGAAATCATGGTTTGGGAGCGTATGCCAGTCGCGTGGCTGGGCTTTCAAGGGCAGGGGCTCGATAAGAGGCAGAATGGTGTTCTTTTGGATGAGGATGGCGTCGCCATTTGTTGTCACACGCTCTATCGCGAGTTCTATGATTTCCCTGTGATCCTCGTGCCGCGCGATGTCATGTCTGAGCAGGTGCTCTTTGGAGAGCCTGTCACCTTGCCCAGCGTGAATTCCGCTTTGGAGCTCGTGACTCTCTGGCGATCAAGCACTCCCGATCCAAGCGTGCAGTTGGCCCAGCTGGATGCTAGCCGTCATTACAGATTAGATGTCGATTGTGAACCCGAATTGCACCTTGTTTTTAAGCCGGATAATCTTTCGGGTCAGCTGCTCAAGTTGGGAGATGCGATTTGGCACGCTTCGCATCAGAATCGCTATTTTTCCCGAGTGGATCTGACTGTAGCGGACAATATTCCGGTCATCTATCACGACGTCGGTTACGCACCAGAACGGCATGATGCGAGTTCTGATGGTGTGTTGCAGCCCGTGCCTCGTTGGCAGCCCAGTTCCGGTATGAATAACAGTTTGTCAGAAGAAGAATTTGAAGCCATCATGAGTGTGGATTCCTAACCAAGGGTTCTAACGGTTTGTCAAGAACGCACATATACGTAGGACTCGAAGTCGGCACCTCAAAAGTGTGTGCCGTCGTCGGGGAGGTGCGGGCTGATGGAGCCATGAAGATCCTTGGTATCGGTGATGTCCCGTCGTCTGGCGTTCGCAAAGGCGAGATCATTGATTTCGAGCTCGCGAGCACCTGTGTTTACAATGCTATTCGAGCGGCGGAGGATCGCGCTGATTTGGAAATCAGGCGTGTTTATCTGAGTGTCACGGGATCGCATATCACGAGCCTAAATGATCGGGGATGTGTTCGCATACCTGAAGATCAGCGCGAGATCACCTTGGATGATGTCAAGGAGTTGAAGAAGATTGCCCGCGAAGTGGCGATACCTGAAACGAATGCCTTCCTTCACACGCACATTCGTCACTACTTTGTCGACGGGCAGGAAGGGGTAGAGAATCCCGTGGGCATGTGTGGGACTCAGCTTGAGGCTGATTTCCATCTCATCCACGGTATTCGCACTCGTCTTCAGAATGCGATTCGATTCGTTCGTGAGTTGCCCATGGAGGTGGCAGACATTGTGTTCAGTCCTCTAGCTGCTGCGCAGATCATGTTGTCTCGGCAGGAGAAAGACGAGGGGGCTCTGGTCATCGATATCGGTGGAGGCACTACAGATTACGTGCTCTACAATCGAGGCTCTGTTTGCCAGTCTGGATGCTTGGCGGTAGGAGGAGATCACATCAACAATGACATCTCTATGGTCCTTAAGGTGCCCCATAATCTTGCCGAGAAGCTCAAAGTGAACTACGGGCGCGCCAATGTTGAGGAAGCGAGCTCCAAGAATTCGATTGTCCTAACGGATGAGACTCGTTTTAATGGACGCGAGATTGATCTCGAGGAATTGCACGAGATTATTTACCTGCGTCTGATGGAGATCTTTAACTGTGTTAAGAAGCCGCTCTTGGAACGAGGTCATTTGGATCGCGTCGGTAGTGGTATCTACCTGACGGGTGGCATGAGTCTGCTCCCTGGAATCGATCGGGTCGCGGCAGAAGTCTTCGGCAACATTCCGATTGTGAAATCTCGTGCAGCTCCGGTGAATGGCGTTATCGCTGTGGCGGAAGATCCCCGCTACAGCACGGCTATTGGCCTTATCAGATACGCTCAACTCCAAGATCAAGAAAGACCCCACACCTCTATCGTCAAACGGGTTAGCACTTTTGTTCGCGACCTCTTTGGGGCGCCTCCACGTTCCTCCTGAACTCTTTAATTCAAGACAACAAACACCATGATCGAATACCAAACCGAAGAACAAATTGAGATGATTCAAGCCAAGGGTTTCCTGGTCAAGGTCATCGGTGTAGGCGGTGCCGGAAGTAATGTGCTCGACCAGATTGCTCTAGATGGCATGGAAGATGCCGAGCTGATTTGCCTGAACACAGATGTACGCACTCTAAAGACCTCGACCGCTCATTCTAAAGTCCAGATCGGGCGTCAGCTCACTCGAGGACTCGGTGCTGGTGGTGATCCAGAGCTTGGTATTCTTGCTGCGGAGGAAGCAGAAGAAGAGATTCGTGCTGCTGTGCGCGGCCAGGACATGGTTTTCATTTGCACGGGTCTGGGCGGAGGTTCTGGATCAGGTGCCGCGCCGACTGTCAGTCGTATCGCTAAGGGAGAAGGCGCCTTCGTGGTGGTCTTCGCCACGATGCCATTCTCGTTTGAGGGACGTCGACGTATCCAGCAAGCAGAGACCGCGCTCAAACTGCTCGAGCGAAGTGCTGACGCACTGATTACGTTTGAGAATGATCGCATGGGCGAGCTCGTTCTTCCGAAGGAAGGCATTCAGCAAGCTTTTGGCAATGCCGATAAGATTATTAGCCAAAGCGTCAGAGCGATCACCTACGTGGTCACGCAGCCTGGTCTAATTCAGATTGGTATGGATGATTTGCTTACGGCCTTGAAGACACCGATTTCGCGCTGTCTCTTTGGCTACGGTGCTGCCAAGGGGAAGAATCGGGCCCAAGAAGCCCTCAAGACGGCTCTGCGCAGCCCATTACTCGATCGAGGCAAATTGCTCAACAAGTCTCGCAATGTGCTTGTCCACATCGTGGGCGGAGGCTCGATGACGCTTTATGAAGTGGCATTGCTCATGAATGAGATGAGTAAGAACGTTGGTGGTGAAACCCAGATTCTCTTCGGTGCAGCGACTGATGAGAAGATGGATGAGGAGTTAAGTGTGACTATCATTAGCTCATTAACGTTGGATGATCTTCGTCAGCACACGTCTTCCCTGACAGCAAGTGATACGGAGCCTGTTGCACTTGCCGGAGCCGTCGCTGAGCGAGAGTCATCAGTGAGAGAGGACAATGATAAAAGCGCTGAGGAAGCTAGAACTGAAGAGAAAGAGGCCTTAGCGAAGGCTCGAGCGAAGCGTGAGGAAGAAGCTGAAGCAAACCGCCGTGAGGCGGAAGCGCAGGCCAAGCGAGACCAAGCAGCGGCGGAGGCGAAAGCTCAGGCTCAGCGTGAGAACGAACTCGCAGAGAAGCGGGAAGAAGAGGCTCGTCAGGCCAAGGCTAAGGCGGAAGCCAATGCAAAGAAGGCTGCAGCAGATCGGCAGAAAGAAGCCGTTTCCAAAGCCGAGTCGACCAGGGAAGATGTCCTTGCAGCAAGTGGCGAAGAGTCCGGGGATGATCGTGCTCGACGAGAGGCTTTCGAACGTCGCCGAGAAGAACTCAAGCGTACTGCGTCTGAAAAGGAAAAGGTACCTGCGGCGAAACAGGAGACGAGGGCTCCAGTAACTCAGCAAAGGCAAGCTCCCATTGCTGAAGAGGCTGATGCTACGAAGGAGCGACACACTGCCGATGATTTGAAAGCTCAGCGTCAGCGGGCTCAGGAAGAACTTGGGCGAAAGCGAAAGGAGCTAGAGAAACTGCTGAAGATGGAGGATGAGGCTCACAAACAGCGTCCTGCGCGGAATGCGGCTTCTTCGAAAGCAGCGATGACGGCCAAGCCTCCTCAGAAAGGCCTTGAGTTAGGCGATGCAGATAACGACCTGGATTTAAGTGAAAGGATTGCGGAGCAGCCTAAAAGTCAGGGTTTGCCTCCCAGCCGCATGCCGGGTAATTCTGCTCCCGTGTCTTCAGCGAAATCGCTTTCTTCCAAGCGAAAAGCTCCAGAAAATCGACTATCCGATGAAGAGTCAGACGAACTCGAGTCAGCGGGAAAACCGAAGGGGACCACTCAGGAAGAATTGCAGTTGGAGCCCTCGCGAGGTCGTTTTGAGAAAGCGGCGCCGACGATGATGGACGGAGAGAACCTAGATGTTCCGACTTTCTTTCGGAAGCGAGGCAAGAAGGGATAGGTTTTTCTAACGCTTGTGTCAGCACTCTACGAGGTTCTTCTCTACTACCGATACTTCTCTATTGAGGAGCCTCAAGAGTATGTGTCAGAGCATCGTCGTCTATGCGAGGAGCTCGGACTCCTCGGGCGTATTTTGGTAGCCCGAGAAGGCATCAATGGTACTGTCAGTGGTTTGCGAGAGCAGACCCAGGTTTACCAGGAATATCTACGTTCGAAACCCGGCACGGATGAAATGGAGTTCAAGGTCGATCCCGCTGATGGTCATGCCTTTCAGAAACTCTCGATCAAGGCGCGTGATGAAATTGTCACGCTAGGGCTTTCGCCGTGTGAAGACATTGATCCAAATGAAACAACGGGGAATTACCTTTCGCCTAAAGACTTCTACGAAGCTATGCAAGATCCCAATGCGGTGATCGTGGATGCGCGGAACGAGTATGAATCCCAGCTGGGCAAGTTTCGAAATGCAATCTGTCCAGATGTCGATAGCTTCCGAGACCTGCCCCAGTGGATCCGTGATCACCGATCAGAGCTGGAGGGAAAACGGATTCTCACCTACTGCACCGGTGGTATTCGTTGTGAGAAGTTCTCGGGGTTTCTTTTGAGTGAAGGATATGAAGATGTGAGCCAATTGCACGGTGGTATCGTGACCTACGGTCGTGATCCTGAGACTCAAGGACGCGACTTCGAGGGGCAGTGCTATGTCTTTGACCAGCGAATCGGTGTGCAAGTGAATAGAGCGAACCCGTCAGTGATTGCCAGTTGCAGGCATTGCGGAGTTCCGATTGAGCGGTATCGAAATTGCGGTTTTACCCCGTGCAATGCGCAATTCTTCTGCTGTACGGAGTGCGAAGAAAGCCGTGGGCGGTTTTGTAGCGAAGCCTGCCGAGAGCAGACGATGGCCCTTTAGACCTCTCAATTGGGAGAATCCAATTCGCATGTTTGTCGCGGCAGCGTGCGAAACTTGGAGGTTACCAGTAAAATTTGCTTATAATTATGAATAGTGCCTTTAATTTGGATTTATGGGAGCCCGGTTTGCTAAGTTGTAACGACGTAAAAAATTGTGGTGCTATGCGTACGGCCTCGCCACTAGCCTCCTAAATCTTGCTGTAAGCTGGGGCGACGATCGTGTTCCTTACTCTAGCATTAAGTAAATCAAGGCAAACGCCTACGGGGCTTCAGAACTCGTTCGATACCAACATTGATCTAGCATTGGACCTGGATACCACGTTGTGGAATACAAAGCTGGATGGGAATCATCTAGCGCAGGTGCTTCTCAATCTCTGCGAGAATGCGCGCGATGCAATGAGCTCCGAGGGTGGTGGTATCATCAAGATATCTACTTCGAATTTCGTCGATCTTGAAGGAAAAGAATTTGTACGGATAGGTGTTAAAGATTCTGGTGTGGGTAAGGACGAGGGCGTGCTGAGCAAGATCTTTGAGCCCTTTTTTCACGACGAAAGAACAGGGGAAGGGGACCGGTCTTGGACTAGCCATGACCTAAGGAATCATTGAGCAACATGGCGGAAGAATCGAGTGCGAATCTGAACCCGGCGTCGGGACACAGTTTGTCATCCTCTTGCTTCGTTCCACGGAAGAAGCAGTGGCCATTGGAAAGCCTGCTGACGGCCCTAAAGCGGAGGTTACACAAGATCAGTCTCGAAATGTGCTGCTCATTGATGACGAGGCACTCGTTAGGGCAGTGGGCGAAGGCATGCTGAAGCATCACGGTTACACAGTGACTTGCGCGACCAACGGCCAGGAAGGCATGGATTACCTTAAAACGCACGCAGACGAGATCGACCCGGTGATCACCGATCTCACCATGCCCGTCATGTCCGGGAAAGAAGTGCTCCGTGAAGTGCGCAAGCGTTATCCCCAGATTCCGGTAATTGTATCCAGTGGATACAGCATCGATCCTGAAACTTTTAGCGCTGAGAGCAGGAGTCACCTGGTTGCAGTGGTCTCCAAGCCGTTCTCTATGGAAGAGATGCTGCCGGCTTGGCTGCCTAACGAATCAGCTTACCTCTTTGCGAATGCTGGTTCGATACCCATCTCCTTGAGCAGATCAGTGAGGCCCTCGATTTCATCGAGCACCCACAGTGCATAACGGATGTCTAACAGAATGCTTCGAACACCCGCATCGAATACGTAGTCGCCATAGAGGGAATCGGTGTTTCCATCGAAGAGGAGCCCCACGAGTTCGCCCTTCGCATTCAGGGCAGCCGAGCCAGAATTGCCACCCGTAGTATCGACGTTCGCGAGATAGTTCAACGGAAGGTTACCAAAGAAGCGTTCGCCGTAAGGACCAAATCCGTGTTGCTTGGCACGCTCATAGGCAGCTAACCAACGGGCTGGTACTACGAAATCCTTCTTTCCAGGTTGGTGCTCGTCTTCGATTAGTTGGCGCATGTTCGTAAACGCTGGCACACGTTTGAGATGATCGCCTTCCTGCTTCTCGTAGCCACCCACCTGGCCGAATGTGATGCGAAGTGTCGAATTGGCGTCGGGAGCCATGAGTTGTTTTCGGCTCTTGAGAAAGTCGCGTAGTACTTCCACGTAGAGAGGGGAGACTAGCATCATTTCACCTGTTAGCGCTTTGCTGTGCTGCTCATTTTTGAGGATCGAGGGTTCGGCAGCGATGGCGAGCTGAATCAATGGGTCTTTGCTTGCTTTTAGGTCCGCGAAGGAAGCTTCTTTGAACAGCTTTTGTCTGGTTTCAGGTTCTTCTAAAGTAGTCGCATCGAGGACCGTTTTCACTTTGGCTCGAATCTTATCAATGTCTGGCTTCTTCATCAGATCTGCTCCGAGGAAGTCGGCGACAAAGCTCGGGGTATCGCCACCGCCTTCGGCGTTTAGCAAGCGCGTGAGGAAATGGGTGCTCACTTCAATGGCAATGTCACGAGCATAGGTGCCCTGCATTTGTGATAGGCCATCTCTGAGATTCTCATAGTCGCGTTCCTGAAAGCCGGGTAAGCGGTCTGAGTCTGCTTTCTCTTTCTCCTTGGCGATACGAACCAGCGTCATGGCCGCATGGGCGATTCCGTTGAAGTAACCACGAAAGAGACCACCCGTGAAGGTTCGCTTCTGCCAGCCTTCCTGATAACGACTTTGGATTTCATCCATGGCCTCCAATACAGGAGCGTACTTTTCAGCGCGGGAAGGATCCTTCTTCGTCCAGGCGAGGAGATCTTTCTCAAGCTGCTCCTTCTTTTTTAAGTAACCAATGCCATCCAGAATCTGCAGGGCCTCACGATTGTTCTTTAGATAGTTCTCGATACCAAAGAGAGGTGGTTGTGTCTTCGTGGCCAAGGTTTCATTGCGGCTTTCAAGTTCACGGAACACGTCACGAAGCTGCCCAAGATAATCGACCGTGAACGGCATGGAGCGCCCCACGGTATCCTGAGCTTCAGCGAACGTGGTAGCGCGATTGGTGCGACCAGGATAGCCCGCCACCATGATCAAATCTTCAGGCTCCAGACCGCTTCCACCGTGGGCTACGGGAATAATGTTCTTTGGCTTGTAAGGTACGTTCGTATTGGCATGATCCGCACTATTCCCTTTAGGCCCAGTGTAAATTCGTAGGAATGCAAAGTCTCCCACGTGACGTGGAAACTCCCAGTTGCGCTCATCTCCGCCAAAGTAACCTACTGCCTTTGGCGGAGCGTAAACCATACGCAGATCTTTTAGCTTTCGCTTGCGGATGAGAATATACTGCTCGCCACGGAAGAAACTGCGCACTTCAGCGCGGATACTAGGATCACTCTCTGCCTCTTTCAGGATGGCTTTCTCACGACTTTCGAGCTCATTGTAGCGCTCCAAGGGATCGGTGATGTTAGCCAGACCTTTTTTCATCCGCTCCGTGATATCTTTCTGCTCAAAGGTGATGAAGACACGTGATTCCGGTCCGGTGAAACGCTCGCCACCCTTGCGATAGTCATAGCCATCGCGCATGTAATCGATGTCAGCCTCAATTGCTGGGAGCCCCTCCTTTTCCCGTTCCATGTTCTGCCCTTTCAGTGCGGCCTTGTCCTGCTCGGTCATATAAGAGAGGTAGGACTCAACGCAATGATGGTTGGTGATAATTAACCCATTCTTGGACACGAAGGACCCAGAACAGCCATCTAGGCTAACGATTGCTTCAAGCGTGTTCGAAGTTGGATCTGCCAACTCTTGCGGATCGATCTCTAATCCCAGTTCTCGAAGCTGAGCTTCGAGTTCTGGTATCTGACTGGGCAACCACATGCCCCCGGTCGGTGGAAACGCATCGACAGGCTTATCCTGAGCGCTAAGTGTCATTACTAGGCCCAGCAACGTAAATGCAACAAATGAACGGAAGATAAGCATAGCGGAAGCCTGGCATGGTCGTTTGGTGATGGCGAGCGAAAGTAGATCGGTTTGCTTGGGATCTTCATCGATTTGGAGTCCAGAGGGGCGTCTCCATTTCCTTGGTGAACGGTTGCCAGGCCTCCGGCCTGCTTGAAATTCATCGAGATGCCATGTCTTGAATTCATCTAGCGTGTGCGGCGAGGCCGCAGGCCTGCCCGTTCGGGTGCCTTACCCTGATTTGGTTTGGGGAGGATCACGTCCCTTTAAGAGGTCTCCAATGGTTTGACATTCTTCAAGGGTAATTAGTTTCAGTGATACCTGAATAGAGTCGAGCATCGAGATAACTTCTATTTGTCCCATCGAATCCCAATCGCTCAACGACTCCAAAGCAGGGTCCTCGTTAACTGTTTCAGGGGTATCTGCGAGCAGCTCTGCTAATTTCTTTACTAGTTCTTCGCGTTCTAAAGTCGGCGCTCCGTCAAGTTTGCTGGATGGAGAGCTGCCGAAATTTCAACCATGCGTAATCCATGTTAGTGATTCCGCAGGCCCGATGC
>JAACDM010000452.1 GCA_009936795.1 Verrucomicrobiaceae bacterium
AACCATAAAACACAAGAAAGACACGATGCCCAAATTCAAACTGGAATACCTCTGGCTGGACGGCTACACACCGGTGGCCAACCTCCGCGGCAAGACCATGGTGAAAGAGTTCGACTCCTTCCCAAGCCTCGATCAACTGCCCGAATGGGGATTCGACGGTAGCTCCACGCTGCAGGCAGATGGAAGCGATTCCGACTGTATCCTCAAGCCAGCGAGCGTCTTCCCTGACAGCACTCGCAAGAATGGTGCGCTCGTCATGTGTGAGGTCATGCTGCCCACCGGCGAACCTCACCCCTCCAACACCCGCGCCAATATCCCTGACGATCCTGATGCCTGGTTCGGCTTCGAGCAGGAATACTTCCTTTATGAAGATGGCCGTCCGTTAGGCTTTCCAAAGCATGGCTACCCGGCACCACAAGGCGGCTACTACACAGGAGTTGGCTTTAGCAATGTCGGTGACGTCGCTCGCCAGATCGTCGAGGAGCACCTCGACATCTGTCTCGACGCTGGCATCAACCACGAGGGGATCAATGCCGAGGTCGCGAAAGGTCAGTGGGAATTTCAAATCTTTGGCAAAGGCTCTGCTTCGGCGGCTGACCAAGTTTGGGTGGCTCGCTACATTCTCGCACGCGTCTGCGAGAGTTACGGCGTTGACATCGAATACCATTGTAAGCCTCTGGGAGACACCGACTGGAACGGTTCAGGCATGCACGCGAACTTCTCCACCAAGAAGATGCGTGACGAAGGCGGCAAAGAATACTTCGAGAAGCTCATGGAAGGCTTTAAGAACAACATGGAAGAGCACATCGCCGTCTATGGTCCAGACAACCACATGCGTTTGACTGGTCTGCACGAGACACAAGCCATCGATACGTTCTCATGGGGTATTGCTGACCGCGGAGCTTCTATCCGCGTGCCGCATGCCTTCGCAAAGAACGATTGGAAAGGCTACCTCGAAGACCGCCGTCCAAACTCACAAGGCGACCCTTACGCCATCGCTGGCCGCATCCTCAAGACCGTCCAGGAAGCAGGCTAAGTCGCCTGACAAACAGCTTTACGAAAGGTGCATCCCTGCAACGGGATGCGCCTTCTATCATTTTAGGGAACGACTCCTCAACGTTCCGATCGCGGAAAGAATCCGCTCCCTTCTCCGTATTGCCATTCTCCAGTCACCAAGAGCCGACATTGCTGATCAATGAAGTCTGCTAGAGTGGCACTCGTAAGACGCGTGTCATCATCGTGAGCATAGCTGATAATCTGCCCACGACGCCCTTCAACACCCGGTACCATGTCGATACATTCATGATCTCCAACACCATTGGCAGTGAATGGCAACCACCCAGACTGATAGAACCCGTTAGCCAATTCTGGCGCTTCGTTAGCAAAGTCTAAGAGATCGTCTTGTCCCTCGACCACGGAACAGAGACACTGTTGCCATTCAATGATTTCGCTCAGCGAATGCCAGTGCCCATAAGGAAAGAAGTGGTTGTCGATCAGGATGACTGGTTCTCTCTGCGACCGTTCCTGACCGTCATGAATCCGGTAAAGTTCCTTTGCTTCTTCGGACAATGCATATCCGGTAGCTTCCTCGACTTTGGCAGACTCCATCTCCTCACATCCAGGCCGCAGGAGCCCGAGGATTGCTTCTGCACCGACATGCTTTACTTGATGCACATATCTTTCCCAAGCTTCGTTCACCGAAATGTTAGAAGCCTAAATGGAGGACCAAGGGCCAACAACCTCTTTACTATCACACGCGGAAATAGAGTTTCCGTCGATGCAGCCACCAGCAAAAGAACACCGCTAGACCGATTCCGCCTAGAGCGATGATCAAATCCCCAAGCCCATGCGAAAGCCCATCGGCGAAGCCTTTAATTGGCCCGCCTAGCACTCGACCAACAAGATCATCAAAATTCATGATGTTCCCCAATAGATATATGGTGATCGGATTGAGCCCAATCCAAATGAACGGTTGGGCCCACCGAGAATGGCCTTTGACATCGATCGCCCAATAGAAGAGCGCCATGAATAACGCACTCCAACCCGCAGCCACGAGCACATAACTACTTGTCCAGAGCTTCTTGATCACTGGGAATTGCAAGCCCCAAAAATACCCCAGAACGATGGCAGCCACGCCGGCTCCAGCCAGCCACAGGACCTTCTGCTGTTCGGTCGTCTTCGGACAGCGTAAGAACATACCTACAAACACACCAAGCAAGCATGTCCCAATCGCAGGCAAAGTCGAAAGCAGACCCTCCGGATCATGCGATCCGTCCCATTTGAAGAAAGGCACGTATTTGGAATCCACCCAGTTTGCGAGGTTCTTTCCTTCCTCGAAGCTTACCTGATCCAATCCGGGCATCGGCACAAAGCTCATCAAGGCCCAGTAGCCTCCTAATAGCCCCACAGTCGCAAAGAGGAGGCCGCGTGGCTTCAAATAAAGGTAGAGAAGCCCCGCACAAAGATAGCAGATCGCGATTCGTTGGAGCACTCCAAACAAGCGAATCCCCTCGATCCCCTCACGTCCCGCTATTTCGTTCCCCCAGCCGCCGTAGTAGATGATGCCAATAAGGTAGAGGATCACGCCGCGCTTGATCACCCGACGGGCCGCAGCGGCCTTACCGCCCCGTTCCTCTGCTTTCGCGAGTGCGAATACCAGCGAGACGCCCGCAATGAACACGAAGAGAGGGAAGATCAGGTCGTAGAACCGAAATCCCTCCCAGGCCACATGATTCAACTGCTGAGCGAGAACCTGAAGAGGACCGGACTCTGCCGCCTTCCAATGCTCCAAGGCGTGCCCAATGGAATCTCCCCCCATGATGAACATCATGTCGAAGCCGCGCAACGCATCCAGAGAAGCTAGGCGAGAATTCTGGTATCTATCGTCATTCGCTGGCGTTTCCATGACTAGAAGGACTAAACCAGTGCCGGACGTCCTGGCGAGCCTTTATCGAATTCTCCATCTCAACTCCGAAATGATTCTTTTGGCCAAGAATATTATGAAAAATCTTATTGATTATTGTTTCTATATCGCCACAGAAGCTCAACGCGGACACTACCTCACAGAAATGAAATTCACATCAAGCAAGCCCAGCGACCAAGGATTCGACCTCAAAGAATCCATCTTCGGCCTCGCTGCACTCGCGATTGTTGCCCATCTCGCCAGTCCTAGACTCACTGAATTCTCTCAGGAAACGGGCATGCAATTGGGCGACACCACCGAAGACGTTAGCAGTATTCTCAGTCGTCGGTTCTAAACGCCGTCACGGAGGAAATCCAAATCCCAGCTTCACGGCTGCATACTCAGGATGAATGCTTCCATCCGCCCTCCGGATGATAAGCGGTGGCTCTTCCCAAGTTTGATCTCGAATTTCTTCCGGTAGATCAGCACTGCGCATTAAGATAAAGACTCCTAAGAGAGGCGGTTCGCCCTCTCTTAGCACTATGGATCGCTGCCGCACGATGCTGAGGCCAGCATCCTTGGCCCCAACGACCACGCGTTCTGCTTGCTCGGTTGGTGTTACCGGAAACACACAAGCAAAGGTTCCCCCTCTTTCCATATGTCTCGCGGCAGTCTGACAATAGTCTGCAATGGTACCGCGAACTTCAAAACGGCAAGCCACCTTCTGGGGATGATCCCCTTCCACGCCTGAGCCCATCGGAAAGTAAGGGGGGCTGCCAAACACCAGATCAAATCGTTCCGTGTCAGTCAGCGTCTGGGCGTCCCTCAAATCGCCTTCACGAATATCGAATCGGCTTTCTAAGCCATTCCATCGCACCGATTTCCACGCCAGTCTGACACTTTCCGTCTGTGCTTCCACTGTCACGATCTGTGCACCCGGCAGTCGCCAGGCAGCCACCATAGCTACAGTACCAATCCCACTGCCAAGATCGAGAATGGACCGAGCGCTCGGACACCAAGAGCTGCCGTACCAAGCAGTAAGAAGATCATCAGTGGAATAGCGGTGCCCTTTCTTCAGCTGGAAGATCCGAAAATGCCCACAGAGCACGTCGAGCGTCTCGCCCATTTCCACCACCAACTCAGGATCGTCACGGTATCCAGGCACCGTGGGTCCGGGAATCGCATAGCCGCGAAAGTGCGTCTTGGGAGAAATGTCCTTAGCCATGAATCGCGTGAACCTGCGACACCGACGGCCTCAAGTCGACACCCTGATTATTTCTACTCGATAAGTTTTCTAGTTAATGTAGCTCCATCATCTAGCTGGAGCTACAGCCTGGAAGGCCATCCTATCGTATGGAGAACCTACTGACCATTGAAGCATTTGTTAGACACACGCTATTCAAAGCTACCTTTCACGAGAATTTAGCCAAGCGTTCCCGCACGGGACCTACTCTACACCGTACCCCGCTGCTGGCGTGCCGTCGTCATCGAGCTTACCGCCAACCCAAAGTAGGCCACGTGCCACGAGATCGAGATAGAGCGGCTCCATCATAGTCTCGTTGTGGTGTCCCACCGTTGTCGAAAAGACGCGGCCTTTGCCGTGATCATTCACCCAAACGCAAGGATGCCTAACCGCTCCTCCATCAATGGTGCCATCAGCTAACACGGTGGCCGTTGGCCAAACTTTCTTCACGTTGTAGAGTTCACCCTTAGGTGTGGTCCAAAGGTAAGGGAACCCCTGCATAACAGGATGCTCCGCTGCCGTCGTCCGCATGGTGATCGGATGCTTCTTCCCATGGTTCATGGAGGTGACTCCTAGAAACTGCGGCCATGCTTTCGTCTCGACCTTCCAATGATAGCTGTGCGCCGTGCAATGGATGGCAACGGCTCCAAGCCCTTGTTTGTGTGTCTCGGTGATGGCTTCGATGTATTTCTCATCTTTCTCGCGGGCGAAACAGATGTTGTAGACAACGGCATCATAACCAACATGCCAGTCTTTCTCTAACAGCTTTTTATATCGATGCTCGTGACCTTTGCCACCGGCATGAATGATTTCCCAATCGACGTTCGCCCGCTCGCCGATACCCGCGCTAATAATCTCCTTCTGATTCTCGTAATCGTGACAACATCCTCCCGCGAACATGAGGACTTTCAGAGGCTCCTTCTTGGAGTTCCCTTCGTCAGCAGCTTGAGCAGTTTGCAATGAATCATGCTGTGTGAAAAGCGCGCCAGCAGTCGCCGCTGCCAACGAGAGAGGGATAAACTTACGTCGGATCATAGAACGAAGATAGGTGACAACGGGCATCAATCACAACCTCTAAAAAACATAGAGGCGCTTCCTTGGAAAGGAAGCGCCCCAATTAAACGAATTCTACGAATCGGATGTCCTACTTTTGAACACCTCGGTAGAAACCTGCACCCAGTCCGGCGCGGGCGGCATCGAACTCCTCAAAAGGTCCAGTCTGTTCCGCTGCGATGACCTCCCACATGATCAAGTCCTCTGAGAACTCGATGTCGTAAGTCGCGCCATCTGGCACATCAAAAGAAAAATTGCCGTCAGCGGAGAAAGTGACCATGCCAAGTGGCGCAGGATCTCCTCCGCCAGTTTCGCCTCCCATTGGGAATGGCGAGGACACGAGGCCTGCAATGTCTTCGGCACTGAGGGCAGTGTTGAACGTCGCCCAGCCATAAACCACACTGCCGTCACCCATCGGATCCACCGGACCTGGAATGCCTGCCTGCATGAGATTCACCTCACCGGAAAGCGCCACGGCACCCGATGAAGTTCCCACGAGTTCACCGTTGATGTAGAGATGGGTTTCTCCAGCTGCGGCATCGCTGACAAACACTACATGCACATCCTCACCGAAGATGGAGGCCACTCCATCAAAGATGTTATCGACAACACCAAACTCTGTCGTGCCGAAGATCCCTTGCATGTTCCATTGGTCAAGCTTTAGCCCCCAAACGTCGTTTCCAGCAATTGCGGTGGAGGCACCTCCTTGATTGGCATTGAAGGAGAATTCATACGTCGCGTCCCCTGACAACTCACCAAAGTTGACGAGACCAGGCTCGGTCTGAGGACCTGTTGAGATCGCTACGGGATTAAGAGCGCCACGCGCTTCGGGCACACCCAGGAACTCGACCTCAGCAATCTGCATGCTGTTGTCACCGCCAGCGTCTTTCAACGTCGGGAAGATCAGACGGTAAGAAACATAGGCTGTGGCATTCTCGAAGCTGACTTCCTGATGAAATAGACCTGGCGTGATCGGCGCGCTTGCATCCTCATTACGGTCGTCAGGCAAGGCAAGATCACCTTCAGAAATGACTTCAAATGGACCGTCTGGCCCCACGGTGGAACCACTGAGCTGATAGCTTGCCGGGTCACGAGCCGGGTTGTCATTCGCCGTGTAGAGACGAAGTGCGTTCACCACCGTGGCCCCAGCACTTGGCGTCACAATAAAGCCTGAATTGAGATCGAGGAAGTTTAGATGCTTCTGCGCCACATCATCGATGACATGCCTAACAACTTCGCCTCCCGGAGGCAATCCAGCATTCCCGTCATCATCATTCTCTCCGTCTACTCTGACAAGAGCATCTCCAGGTGAGGTGACATCCTGCGGCTCGTCAGACGGCTCAGATACGCCTGCGGTATCACCAGGATTCGCAAAGAGAAACTGGACTTCAGCTTCCGCAAGCTCACGCGAGTAAATCTGCACGTCATCAATGATACCCGTGAAACCGAAGCCTCCGTTAAGAGCACCGATCTGAATGACCGACGGGGCGACATCCTCATAGCCGTTTCCTTCCTCCAGCTCATTCACGAGCACACCGTCCACGTAGAGGCGAGTTCGTGTAGATCCTAACTCTAGCCCATTCTGGTCGAGTTGGGTAATGACGACGTGGTGCGGCTGTCCAACCATGATCACGGGATCCGTTTCAATCTCTTGGCCTTCCTGGACAAACCACAGCAGTGGATTGGATTCGCCAACAGCGTTTGTTGCCAAGGCGAAGGGATCCCCGGCCGCCGTTCCCTTCGCTACGAGCATCGAAGCGCCCGCATCCGCAGCATCTGGCTGCATCCACAACGAAATCGTGAGATTCTGAAGCGATGGAATACTCGCACTGGCATCCAGCTG
>JAACDM010000453.1 GCA_009936795.1 Verrucomicrobiaceae bacterium
CCTGTTAGGAGTAGCCACTTTAGGACTGGCTCTGTCGGTTGCGCATGCGCAAGATCCCGGTGAAATCGAGATCCTTGCCTGGTGGGACTTCGAAGATTCAGACACCCCGGAGGTCGCCGTCGATGCCATTAACGGCATCGTTGGCGAAATTGATGGGGCCGAATACGCCGAAGGCCGAAATGGCGGCTTTTCCATGAATTTCGATACCGCCGAAGGAGGAACGGTTGCCGTCATTGGCACCGAAGACAACAAGGCTGGCTTTCTTAACAAGGCTGGCGCGCGCGATCAAATCTCATACGTTTATTGGCAGAAGTGGGACGTTCCCGTCCGCAACTCGTCCGCCTTCTGGGCGCGCGCTGAGGGAATGGACCGGGCCACTCAAGCCCACACTCCCTGGAGTAACAACAACATCTACTTCGATTCGACTGGCGGCTGTTGTGATGCTGGTACCCAGCGGACTCAGGTCCCCGCAAGTGATGTTCCGTTTGAGGAGTGGGTCCACTTCTCGATCATCAAGGACAAATCAATGAAGCGCATCTACGCCGATGGCGTGCTGCTCATCGAGAATGAGAATACGGGCGAGCTCAACGAGGCCTTTGAAGATCTCTTCATCGGTAGTGCTCAAGACGGCTCCAACTCTCACGGTGGCCGTCTAGATGACTTTGCCGTCTTTGCAGGGGCTCTGAGTGAAGAACAAGTGATCGCACTGGCGGATCCCGGAAACTCAATACTAACACTTCTCGACAATTCCAATCCTGGCATCAATCTCAATGCCGACCAGAAGCTGAGTGCAGGAACACTCCCTGCATTGACCGCAGCCCAAGAGATTCGTTTCAGTATAAAGAATACCGTAAAGCCAGACGATGAGCGTGGTCCCATCACTCTGGAGATCAGCTCCCTCGAAATCACTGGCGGCGACACGGACAACTTCACGCTGGTTTCCTTTCCATCGACAATTGAGCCAGGTGCTTCTGATGACATTGTGCTAAGCTTTGACAACAGAGGCCAGTTTGGGGCTTTCGCAGTCAGCCTGAATGCCAAGACCAACGATGAAGACGCCGACGACCAAGACTTCACATTTACTGCTGGTGCTACGGTGCTGAATCCCGTTGGACCCATTGCTCATTATCGCCTGGACGAAACATCTACGGACGATGGGGTCGCAGATGCCACCGGCTTGGAGCGCTCTGGCACTTATCGTTTGAATGACGGTTCGGTCACCCTTGGCACTGACGCCTTGAAAGAAGGCACCGGAACGGCTGCCACATTCTCGGCTGGAGGCAGCGTTGCGATTGGAACGCTCCCAACACTAACAGATTACACAGTGTCACTCTTGCTGAATCCTACCTCCCTAGGCGATCTTGGGACGCAAGATTTCCGAACCGTGTTCGCCAAAGGCGAAGACACTCCTGTCTTTGGCCTTCTTGAGGGCAATGGTGAATTGGTGTGGTTCGGTGAGGCTGACGGTGTCGCCGATGCACTCTTCTTCACCGAGGGACTTGGGCTACAAGCTGGCACTACCTATCATGTAGCAATGTCGTACGATTCAGCTTCCCAAACAGGAACCATCTTCGTTGATGGCGCTGAGGTCGCTTCAAGTGACGTCGATACATTTGAAGGCACCGGAGAGTTCTATCTTGGAGCTTTCGGCGAAGGTGCGCTCCCATTTGATGGCACGCTCGATGACGTCCAGGTTTATGATCTCGTTCTCGATGAAGCTCAGATTGCCTTTCTCATCGCCAATCCAGGTCAGCCTTTGGTGCCCGTGGGCGAGATTGACACTGACTTGGACGGTCTCACGGACGACGCAGAGGCCAACGAACACAATACCGACCCACTGGTCGCCGACACCGATGGTGATGGTCTCAATGACGGGCAGGAAGTCAATGACACGAAGACCGATCCATTGCTAGCGGACACCGATGGTGATGGTGGTAACGACGGCGCGGAAAGTATCTTCGGAGCAGACCCGCTAGACGCTGAAAACACATTGGGTGAGTTTCTTGTTCGAACGGTGAAGGCCAGCGCTGGCACTGCCTTTGGTAGCATGGAAGCGTTTAAGGACGCCCTGGAAGATCAATCACAGATCTCCGAAGAAGTGGCGGGTAACTTCACCTATGTCAACTTCCGTGACAACGCGCAGGGCAACTTCGCCAATGATGAAGTCCCATTCGCCTTGTGGGACAACTTTGGCGGGCGCGATGACTTTGGCATTCACGTGACCGGAAAAATCAACATCACCGAGGCTGGTGTTCGCACGTTTGGGATGAATTCTGACGATGGAAATCAGCTCTTGATTGACGGAACGCTGGTTGCTGAAGACCCGGGAACACACGGCTCTCAAGATGTCTTTGGCTCGGTCGACCTCACCGAAGGGGAACACGACATCGAGATGTTCTTCTACGAACGTGGTGGTGGAGCTCAAGTCGAGCTATTCGTCAACACCGAGCTCGGCTCGGTCGAGACTTTCGACGCGGGCAACTTCGTGCTTCTGCCAGGTTTTGGAACGCCAAGCGCAGATTCCGACGGCGATGGTATGAGTGACTTTTGGGAGATTGGTTTCTTCGGTGACCTCTCTCACGCAGCAGAGGAAGACGCCGATGGAGACGACCTCTCCAATATTGATGAGGAGGCTGCACGAACCAATCCAACGGTTGCGGATACCGACGGCGATACGGTGAATGATGGCCAAGAGGTTGCGGATGCTTCCGATCCCAACTCGCCGGACACCGATGGCGATGGACTCACTGACGGAGATGAGAAGGCTCGAGGCACCTCTCCAACCAGTACAGATACTGACGGTGACGAGTTCCCTGATGGCTATGAAGTCGCCCAGGGCTCCGATCCTCTCGACCCAGCCAGCCCGGGAGCGCTTCCAGATCCGCCCGAAAGCTTGGTAGCTTTCTGGTCTTTCAACGAAGGAACAACCAGTGATGTCGGAGGGTTCGAAGGCGAACTGAGAGGTGGAGCTGAGCTCTCTAGTTCAAGCGACGGTGTCACAGGTGCGGCCCTCGATCTCGGGTCCGATCAAGGAGGTCAGTCAATGCTCGTTCCTGACACCGACTTCTTCAATGCCTTGGCCACGGAAGATGCG
>JAACDM010000454.1 GCA_009936795.1 Verrucomicrobiaceae bacterium
ATCAACTCACCGCTCAATCCAGATGCCATGGTCGACACGACAATGCTCGCGTCATCACGCACGATGAGTTGCGGGATCGACGCCACTCCGTCATGACGTAGATTCAACGTCGAACCACCAGCCAAGACGACGCTGCCGCCTTGGAACTCAGGGCCATTTGTCGCAGGCGTAGGCAACGTCGCCGAAAGGCTGCCAACAATCACATACTGCTTGTCAGCTGACGGCGCCTGGCCATCCGCCCAAATGTCGGGGCTATTCCAGTCTTCACCCCCAGCCGGGGCTCTCGTCAAGAGGATGGCATTTGCCGGTGGCGCGCTGTCTGCAGACGTCGGGTCCGTCTTTAACGCGAGTTCGACGTCGTCACGGAATCCATCGACATCCGTATCCGGCAAACCGGGCGCCGTGCCAAGCTCATTGACCTCGCGACCATCGCTCAATCCATCACCGTCACTATCTATTGCGATAGGATTACTGTTATAGGTATTCACTTCCTCGCCATCAAGCAACCCATCCTCGTCGCTATCCGCGGTATTTGGCAATGCGCCGGAATTGAATTCGCCGAGATTCGTCAGGCCATCATTGTCCGTATCCTGATTAGGAGATGCGTTTGTATTGCCAAAGAAGCGAACTTCCCAGAAGTCTAACAGCCCATCATTGTCAGCATCATCATCTCCTTCCACCGCAAGTTTCTTGAAAGCCTGCTCAATTTCCGCGGTTTCAAGAACACGATCATAGACCTTGAGCACAGAGATCTCGCCAGTAAACTGGGTCGCACCCTCTGGCTCTATACCTCCTGAGCCACCCAAGGCTCCCGCGATGCCTGCGTTGAAATTACTATGACTAAACAACGTCGCCCTTCCCACGGCAGAACCGATGGCTCCAGATCCCATGACACTGCCCTGGCCACCGCCAGCACCGCGCACCGCCAGTGTTGCCGTGCCACTGGTGCTGTTCAGGGTCACCATGATCTGTAGATAGTCTTGCTCGAAATTGATCTGAAGCAGAGAAACCGCGATATCGATGGTGCGAGCCCCACCTTGGCTATGAATCAAGCGCACTTTATCCGAGGTGATCAGGACCCCAGTGCCAGCCCCACTACCACCCGTTTCAAAGACGATCTGATTCTCTGTGTCTGAGGCAAATTCACCGGCACGGACCCACAGCTCGTAGCTCACATTAGCATCAGGATATCCGTTTCCATTGTCACAGCCCGTATTGGCATTGAACTCTACCATTCGGTGGGCCTTGACGATGGTCGCCCGCTCGCTCGTGACCTCAGCAAGTTCGCCATTCTTCACGTCCCAGTTGCTCGTTCCAGCCGCGTCCTTGAGCGCGCCGTCCGTTTGATTGTCAGCGCCGGCTTCGTAGAGATGGATGATCGCCGCTTCAAGCGCATTCACAGTGACCGAAAGATCCCGGCTCGTGGATCCATTCGCATTGGTCGCGGTCAGTTTGTAAGACGTCGTCTCCGTAGGGCTCACGACCACTTGCCCAGCAGAATCGACCGCCCCTTGGCCAGGTTCGATCTTCACCGTTTCAGCACCGGCAACGTCCCACCGCAACGTGACTTCTTCTCCTGGAGCAACCAGTTCAGGAGTTGCCGTCAAACTCTGCACGAGAGGCACGGAATCCACCACTACCGTGAGGGACTGGGTGGCAATGATTCCATTTAAATCGACGGTCATCAGATAGTCGGTCGTCTCAGTAGGCGACACGACGACGCTACCGTCATTATTCTTCGTCTGTGACGTGACATCGCCCACGCCCTGATCAATCGTAATCCTAGAAAACTTATCCACTGTCCAACTCAAGGTCGTGTCGTCTCCAGAGGAGATGACAACTGGGCTTGACGCAAACGCCTCGATCTGTGGGCGCGCATCCAGCGACGTTAACGTGACTGTCAGAGTATCACTGCTTCCGGAGCCATAGTTGATATCGAAGGCATAACCCTGCGCATTCACAAAAGATGTGCCTTGCGCAAATTGACCATCCAATCGCGTGTAGTCCATCAACAGCCACGAGTCTCCCACAGCAAAGTTGCCCTCCAGCGTGATCTTCAGGGTGGCTTGATTATCAATGTCCACCTGAAGCCCATTCGTATTCGAACGCTTAAGCGAGCCAACCTGATCCCCATTGATGACATAGGATAAGATTCCGTTTGGTCCAATCACACTCGGCGGACTGGCTTGATTAAATTTCGCATTGATGCCAGTGGGCTGCATTTCAAGCGTGCCGTTGAGCAACTCGAAGAACTTGTAGTTAAGAAGTTCTCCAGCCACTGACACAAAGCCGACGCCGCCTTCATCGTCCCCAATGCGCACGTTCATCCCACCGCCTTGAGACCGGAAAGCCGCACCGTCCTCAATGATCAACGTGCCATCGCCTCCCGCACCAACGCCTACGAAGATACCACTACCCCCCCCGTGCGCACCACTCAAGGTTCCACCAGCCACGGTCAGATTACCCGTGGTACTGGTACCAATTTCAAACCGACCTGGTGCCAACGAATTCTGGGAGGCAATATCCTCCGAAATCACCGCGTCGCCATTAATCACCGCTATGTCACCGTCACCTGGGATGGCGACATCCCATCGGTCTTCATCACTCCAATTCCCCTCTCCCGTGAAGATTAGTTGGCCATGCACGGCCAGGGGCAACAGAAGGAGAAAGCAGATCGAAAGGAGCTTCATGACTAAATGAGGATTAGGTTACCTTTTTCTACAAGAAGCGATGATCGGTGTCCAGTAACCTTGCCCTAGAAGTAGAACGCAGCATTGCGCTCTCTTTTCATAGACAATTCAAAGAGGGTTCGCAGAGCCTTGCTAGCTTTCTAACATGCCCTACGCCACCTCCCGTCTGCTCCTTGCTGGCATCGCTCTCGTCTTGGCCTAGCAACATACTATCAATAACACACTTGCGCACGTCCTGCTATTAGCCGCGGGCAGGTAGCTATCACTGGCGTGGTCGAAGACTTTCAAATCGCGGGTCTTAGACTTGCAATCGATCACCTGTGCCGCTGCGGGTGCCCGTTCAACTGCATAGATTTCGAGGGTGAAACGGTAGGGACGATCTACACAGCCGAACGCAGCTCCCTATATCATTCAAATTTCTCTGCGCATCGCAGGTTGAGATTCCTTTCGTGAGACCGGCTGCTGGAGTGGCGCAGCATCAACAGCAGTTCAGCCACGTCTACGGGGTTCTCGGCCTTCAATGGTCAAACCATTGGCGGTGCCAGCATCACTGTCGCCAATGGTAAGATCACCATCAACGGCGATCACATCACCAATGCCACCTGCATGCAAGACGTGGGCTTGCGATTTGGTCAGTACTCCAGCGGCATCAATATTCAGATCAACAGATCTGAGACGACTATCATGAACGACCTATCAGACCTCGATGGAACAACAATCGGTGGCGTCTCCGTCTCA
>JAACDM010000455.1 GCA_009936795.1 Verrucomicrobiaceae bacterium
AGACCAGAGACGCTCGGATTGTCTTCTGACAAGCTTGCTAGGATCGACGACGTGGTGGAGAAATTCATCGCCAAGAAAGATCTCGCCGGTGGTGTCATCGCGGTCGCTCGACGTGGCAAGATTGCTTATCTCAAGGCCTTCGGCAAACGCAATCAAGAGACGGGCGAGGCCATGACTGAGGATACGATCTTCCGGATCTATTCCATGACCAAGTCGATGACCACCGCCGCCGCGCTCATGTTAGTCGAGAAGGGCAAGCTCGACCTCAAGGCCCCCGTTTCCGGCTACCTTCCCGCATTGAGAGAGGTGCAAGGTCGCCAATGGTAGCGAGAAGGTCGCCCCGAAACGTCCCATGACCGTGGAGGATCTCATACGTCAAACCGCAGGTCTTACCTACGGCCTCTTTGGGGACACGGACGTTGACAAAGCCTATCAGAAAGCTGGCGTTCTCAATGGTAGCCTGGAGGACATGGGGGCATCGTTAGGCAAACTTCGACTACTCTATCACCCCGGCGAACGTTGGGTGTACAGTGTGGCCATCGATGTGCTTGGTCGCCTAGTCGAGAAAGCGTCCGGCAAGAGCTTCGGGGACTTCCTTCAAGAACGCCTTTTCAAGCCGCTAAACATGAAAGATACCGGCTTCCATGTCCCAGCAGACAAGGTTGATCGCTTTGCCGGAAACCACACGATTGGCTTGCTAGTCATCGATCACCCTAAGAAGAGCCGCTATCTCAAACCACCCAAGATGGAGTCCGGCGGAGGCGGGCTTGTCTCCACCACCCGCGACTACTTACGCTTCCTTCAGATGATTGCCAACGGGGGCACATTCGAGGGGAAGCGCTATCTCAAGCAGGAAACTGTCAACCTGATGACCACGAATCAGCTTTCCGAATCTATTCCATTCATTGGCGTTGGCGACGAACGCCCCGGCCTAGGATTCGGTCTTGGTTTCTCTGTCAGAATTGGGGATTCGGAGTGGGATTCCGGTTCAAGATTGGGCGAGTACGATTAGGGAGGTGCCGCAAGCACCCACTACTGGATCTCGCCCAAAGATGAACTGATCGTCATCACGATGGAGCAGACCATGCCCTTCAACTTCAATCTCGAATTCGGATTGAAGAAGCTCATCTACGACGCAATCGAGGACTAACTAGCGACGAACAGCTTTCTGCCACGCCTCGAGACCTTCGATATTCTCTCGAAGGCACTCCTCTGTATCTCGCTCGCTCTGATGGTCAATAATACCAATGGGTCCATCATAGCCCAGCTGCGCCACCATTTCTAGCAAGCGCGCATCGTGTTTGCCTTTTCCGATTTGAAGGATCTTCGGTTCCGGCTTGTCGTTCATGCCGTTAAGATTGAGGCAGAGCAGATAGGGCGTCATTAGTTTAAGTGAGTCCTCAATGTCAGGAAGCTGCTCATGGGCATGGTGAAAGTTGTAAACGATGCCCACGTGCTTCGCGGCGTACTTTTCCCGCAATGCCAGGCAAACAGCCACAAGATTCTTCGGCTCCCCTCCCCAATGCCCGTGGTTGTAAAGACCTAGCGGACAGCCCAAACTACGCGTCTTCTCAACCAGTGGCAAGAGGGCCTCGACCGCACGGCTGACCTTGATCGCGTCTGTTTCACCTTCGGGGCTCGGAGCCGTCTGCCAAATCTGGGGTGTGAGTTTGTATTTCTGAAACAGTGAGAATGCCTCTTCATGGGCTCCCCAGAAAGCGAAGAAATCGATCCCATTCGCAGCATAGGCCTGGATCTCGGCCTCGAAGCTGGACACGTGCTCGGCACGCGAATCGAAAGCCGAGCGAGTGATTCCTAGCTTCTTGAGCATCTTTGCCCGGGCCTCGGGTCCACGCTTGGTGGCGTCAAACGGCACGATGCACCACGCGACGAGGTTCTTCCGGGCAAATCCGGCGAATTCGGCTGCAAGAGCGGGCGCACCGCTTAAAAGAAAAGCGACCAAGCTGAGACAAAGGGATCGTTTCATCAGGAAATAGGAACACGCTTGCCCCGCCGAACCAAGGTTGCAAAGTACGCCATCTTGTCACAAATTTCAGGTGAACAAAGCGATGGTCAACCCCGTCTGTAGCCAGCGGCTGTCCGGTTGCATCCTCTGCAGTGGCCGCTACGATACACGTATCCTGCATGAAATCTTTCCGTAACTCACTCCTTCTAGCTAATGGGCTGCTCCTAGGAACGATCCAAGCTCAGGAGGCCGTGCCCAGCACCGCGCCAGAAACCAGCAACCCGGCCACCTTTCTCGAAATCCTTGAGTCGGCAGGTGTCATGCTCTACCCGCTCGCTGCCCTGAGTATCGCGGCCGTCTTTCTCGTCATCTTCTACCTGCTCACCATCCGCCAAGGAGCGATCGTCAGTGACAAGTTCATGAATGCTGCCGACGCGCTCATTCGAAAGCAAGACTACCTTGGACTGCTCGCGGTCTGCAACCGGCACAATGAGTCCATCGCGAGAATCACCGAGAAGACCCTGGATTTCGCGACCAAGAATCCAACCGCGACCTTTGAGGAAGTTCGAGAGGTTACTGAGGCTGAAGGTACCCGGCAAACTAGTCTTCTTCACCAACGGATCACCTACCTCGCAGACATCGGCAGCATTGCCCCGATGATTGGTTTGTTAGGCACCGTCGTTGGCATGATCAAATCATTTCGTAGCATTGGGAGTATCACGGTGATGGGAGATAAACAGAATGTGCTGGCCACTGGCGTTTCCGAGGCTCTGCTCACCACCGCTGGCGGACTTGTAATCGGCATTCCCGCGATGATCTTCTATTCAATTTTCCGCGGGCGCGTCCAACGCCTCATCGCAGAAATGGAAGCAGCCGCCACGCACCTCGTGGCATTGTTAGCTGCACAGTATAAGCGGAGCACGGCTTCACCCGTATCCCAACCTGGTGCCAATCCGCAATCTGCTCAGCAACCCTTTTCTCCCTACCCAACACAGCTTGAGCCTGACTACTTCTCGGAGTATTCGATCAAAGATCGTACGATCGACCCGCAAGGACTCTAACATAGAGCCATGAAGTTCCGGAATACCAACGAGACCGCGCCTGCCACTCTCCAGTTGGCCCCGATGATCGATGTCGTCTTCTTGCTATTGATCTTCTTCTTGGTCACTTGGAGCTACGCACGTTTCGAGAATGAGCTCGATATCAGTGTCCCTGCTGCGGATGAAAGCCAGGATCCCAAGCGACGTTTCGGAGAACAGATCATCAACGTCACCGAGGATGGACGCGTCGTCGTCAACTCAGCGGAAATGGGAGACACCGAATTGTTGGACGCTCTCCAACTCGTGGCCGAACTTCGCCCCGATCAATCGATCATTCTTCGTGGGGATCAAGCCGTAGACTACAAGCACATCGTCCGCGTGCTCAACATCTGCCACAAGGCAAAGATTTATAACGTAGCTTTCTCCACGACGACAAAGCCCTCCGACAATCCATGAAGCGCCCATCCCTTCAATCGACTCTCGCTTTACTCGCGTTAGTGGTCCTACTGGTAGCCACGACCTCTCGAGGTCAAGAGCCGACGCTAATTCAAGACGATCAGATCACGGAATCTCCGCTTGAACAGCCAAGAGATCCTAGCACAGCGGCCACAGAGCCTCTTCCTGAAATCGAAGAAGGCCAAACACAGCCTTTACCCGAGACGACCACAACACCAAACGGGGAGTCGCCAGCTCCACCAGCAGAAGAATCTCCTGAGACTTCAGACGACACGATCAAGTTTGACCCTAGCAAATCAGTTGTTCGACCCGCCAAGGTTAGACCGAAAGCTCCCCGGGCCCCGGTCAGGGTCCCGCCTGCGCCAAAGCACTCTGCCAATCCAGAAGCTGACCTCTTCGAACATGCCCAACTCGTGGCCAAGTACGAACTCTGGCCACAAGCTGAGAGACAGTACCGCATCTATCTGGAAACCTACCCTCACAAACCGAACGCTCAGGCCGCTTACTATGGACTAGCTGAAGCTCGAATGAAACTGGGTAAGCTAGCTGAGTCCGAAGCGACTTACCGAATGCTGCTATCGAGGTTCAAACGTGGAGAGCATGTCGGTGCCGCAGCCTACCGGCTGGGGTACATCCACTGGGAACGCCAAGAATACGATATCGCCGTAGGCAACTTCGAAATCGCCAGCCGCACAGCCACAAAAGATCTTGTGAGGAAATCAGCCTCTTATTTCCGTGCTCAGTGCCTCCAGCAACTTGGAAATCTCCGCCGTGCTGAAGAGCTCTTTCTAAAACTCGCCTCCGATCCTGAAGACCACAAATACCGCGACGCCTCAGCCATTATGCTAGCTCGAATAGACGTCGAGAAGAACAAGTTTCAGCAGGCCTACGAAACCTTCTCGAAGCTATCCAAACCGCCCACACCGCCGAAGATTCGCGCTGAGGCCGTGACCAAAGCCGGACTGATGGCAGCCAAGTTGGGCATGCAAACAGAGGCCCAGCAGTATTACGAAGAAATCCTCGCAGTAGAAACCCAGGACGCCACTCCCTGGCATCCCAAGGCTTTCTGGGGGCTTCTCCACCTTTTCTATGAGCAAGGGAACTACCAGGAGCTTATCGATCAGTTCCAAAGCCGGCGGATCTCCTACAACAACAGTCATACTGGCCTCGAAGACCAGGCACCTGTGATGCTCATGGTCGCTCATGCTTTTCGCCGCCTTGAGAAATATCGGCAGGCCGCTTCACTCTACGACCAATCGGTTAGGCTGAACCCCGATGCCAAGGAAGCACGAGAGGCCGGCTATCGACACCTCTACTGTCTCTACAAAGACAAGAGCCCCTTCCTGGATGCGAAAACCCGCGACTACCTAATCAAACAACGCCAGAAAGGCATTGGCCATCAGTATTATCACTTGGCGCTGCTCTTACAGGCTGAGTCTCTCTTTGGTCGTAAGCAGAAGACCAGCAAGACTTACAAGGAAGCAGCAGATGCCTACGCCGCGATCAACCTAGAAATGATTCCTGAAAAGTATCACGGAATGGTCATGTACAAGCTGGGATGGGCTCAGACGGAAGCCGGCATGCACGGCAAGGGTATCCAGTCTTTCTACACGTTCTCGACGAAGTATGGAGAACAGTATCCGGATCTACTTCCTAAAGTTCTTGCGAAACGGGGCGAAGCGTTTCGCAAAGGAAAAGACTACCGCAGCGCTGTGAAAGACTTCGATGCCCTCATCGCTACGAATGCGGACGAGAATCTCGTCTATCTTGCGCTGCAACAAAAAGCCCTCATCCAGGTAGAGCTGGAGAACCGCCCCGAAACAATCAAGACCTTCACAGCTCTTCTAAATCGTTTCCCCGATGGTCAAGGTACCTCAGAAGCCTACTTCTTCATCGGCGATGCTTACTACAAGCAAAGCGAGTTTGAAGAATGTGTCGAACCCCTATCCAAAGCGCGCGAACTTGACGGGGACACCTACACGATTCCGAGCACACAGCGTATCATCGTCGCCCATTGGCGCTTGGGGGACTCTGACAATGCAGCCAAACAAGTGGATCTCCTTCTTGCAAGGGATCCCAAGACAAATCTTATCCCGCCGAAGCTATGGCTCTGGTTAGGTACTCGCTTCTTTCAACAAGATAGGTTTGAGGCTTCGGCACGTTACCTGAAGCAAGTGGCCAAACCCGACGCTCCAAAAGACACGTGGCCATTGGCATGGAGCTTCCTCGGGCGAGCCTACCTCAACTCGGGCAAATACGAAGAATCTCTTGCGCCGTTCGACCACTATCTAGCCACTGAACCAACCTCTGATGAGCGCGCAAAAGCCTTGCTTCACAAAGCCACCGCGCTGAGTAAGACCGGCAAATTGAAAGAGGCCCAAGCTGCAGCGGAAGAAGTTCAGCAACTGCAGAAACAGGGCCGTACTTATGGCCAAGCTTGGATCTTATTGGGAGACATCGCCATGGCACAAAGCGAGCACGAGAAAGCCTCCAAGTATTACGTCATCCCTAGCAGGATGTTTAAAGATCCCCT
>JAACDM010000456.1 GCA_009936795.1 Verrucomicrobiaceae bacterium
CAGACAGCCCCGCGTTTGAGTGCCACGGAAACCCCGGTGGGGTCATACATGAAGTTGTCGGAAACGTCGACTTCATGATGTTCGCCGTGAGCCACGGAGCGGAAGGCTGTGTCTTTGCGGGCCCCATCTTCAGGTAATATGAGATGGTGGAACCGTTCCCACAGCATCTAACGGATGCGTCTTGGAGAGAGCGTGTTAGTGCCGGGAAGCTTCCACCGCTCCCTCCTTGGACCGGGACGTATCTAGCAGACTAGTCGCGCCGACCACGGCGGGACTCGGTCACTTTCTTTTGAGCTTCTGGAGGAAGTCCGCTGGTTTCCAGCCAAGCGACCGCGGCGTCGCGATCGCGCCGGAAGAACGCTCGAGCGGCATCTACGAGAGCCTCGGTGCGTTGGTTCTCCTGGCCTATCGTGCTGGCCCAAGCGATAGCAGCATCATGGTCTTCCCAAGCGAGGCGACTGACAAAGCCGCCGATGGCCGCGTCTTTCGTAGGCGAGTCCGACATGCTGGCGAGGTACTCGCTCGCGGCCGTCGGATCACGGCGACCCCATTCTCCGAGAGCGGACTCCATGCCTTCCTTCTTTCCCTCGCTCTCGGGTAGACTCTCTAACCAACTTACGGCTTCGGCGGGCTTCCGTTCAGCCCACTCATCGCCGACTTCTTCGATGACGCGTGCGGCGTAGTCGTCGGCTGCAAAGCGTTCGGCCCATGCGGCAGCGGCCGCTGGATCCTGGTCAACGTATGCGTTGGCTACCCGATCCATAGCTGCCCCTTTCAATGGGCCATCGGGCAATTGCTCTGACCAACGCGCGGAAGCGTCGACGCCCTGACTGCGCAGCTGCTCGGAAGCAACGTCCTCGAGGTAGTCATCTGCGCGGCGATTGCCTTCATCGCCAAGTTTCAGTACGTAGTTAGTTGCGACCGTGATATTGTTATCTGCGAGACCGCTGACAAGTCCCTCCTGAAGACGTTCTTTGTCATCACCGGCTTCGAGATTATTCATCCAGGCAATGGCATCTGAAGGCTCGGCGCTTGCCCAGCCAGACACTGCTGCACTCCGAGCCCGATTGCGAGAGCGATCATCCTCAATGGTCGAGGCGGCTGCGAAGGCGGCTTGGCCATCAATGGCACCCCACGCATAGCGGAACATATGCCATTCATCGCCCCCAGCATCAAGTTCACGCATCTGTTTCTCGATCATGGCGGCGTTCTCTGGCGTCATGGATTGTAGCAGTTTGGCGAACGCTAGTGAACGCTTCAATGGGTTCGGGTCCTTAATCGCCTCTCGGGCAATGTTGGATAGCTCGGTTTCCGACATCATCGCGGAGGACTGTAATTCGCTTTCGGTGGCAGTGGTACTTTCGCTTCCAGCCGACTGGCCCTTGGGCTGGCCCAACAACGAGCGATCTTCTGTCGGCATCGAGGTGGCATTTGCTACCGTGGGCTCATGTGAGGACGGGGTCCACTTCCCGATGGCAAACGCACCGATGGTGGCGAGGCACCAGGCAATATGAGGGACAGAGCGCTGGAGTTTCATAGGGTGATGTTCGATGCAAGAAACGTGAAGCTTGAGCGCTATTTCAACGCCGGTTATGGGCTTTCGTTGCTGAGGTTACGCCGAAATGGTGGTGGTGGTGGATTCGCTGAGACCGTCGCGAGAGAGATTCTAGTGCTGCGGGGTTATAGAGTGCTCATGAATTCTCTCTCACGTCGTCAATTCACCAAGGTCGCGGCTGCGAGTGCCGCCTACAGTCTCATTCCAGGTCGCGTCATGGGCGCGAACAAGAAGGTCAATGTGGCCTTCATTGGCTGTGGTCACATGGGTGCGGGCGACGCCAAGAGTGTCTTTAGCACGGGCCAGGTGAATCCAGTGGCCTTGTGTGATGTCGCCATGGGCGCGAAGCACACGGCTGAGATTGAAGCGAAGTGTCCTGGCATTCCCAAATTTAAAGACTTCCGACAGATGTTTGATAAGATGGGAAAGGAGATCGATGCCTGTACCATTGGCGTGCCGGATCATGCGCATTTTCCAATCGCCATGCGGGCCATGTCCGAAGGGATTCACTGCTATGTGGAGAAGCCCCTAGCACATACGTATCAAGAAATCGAACTCATGATCGCAGCGGAGAAGAAGTACAAGGTCTCTTGCCAAATGGGCAATCAAGGGCATTCGGGCGCAAACTATCATCAATTCAAAGCTTGGCGCGATGCAGGCATTATCAAAGGGGTGACGAAGATCACCGCTTACATGACGAGTGGTCGTCGTTGGCATGGTTGGGATGTCGATGGCTATCCAGAAGACCCGATGCCGGAAGGACTTGATTGGGACACTTGGCTAGGGACTGCTCCGGAGCATCCGTTCTCGAAGAAATTGCATCCTGGCAACTGGCGCGGCTGGTTTGATTATGGAAATGGCGCATTCGGCGATTGGGGCCCGCATATTCTCGATACTTGCCATCGCTTTCTTGATCTTGGAATGCCTAACAAGATTACAGCGGTGAAGCGAGATGGGCCCAATGATTACATCTTCCCGCAAGCGTCGACCATTCGCTTTGATTTCCCTGAGCGTGGTGACGAGCCTGCGTGTGCCATCACGTGGTACGACGGCAAGGGCAACAAGCCGGAGCGTCCGGCGGAATTAGAAGATGGCCGGAAGATAGAGAACGCCGGCAAGATTATCTACGGTAAGGATCTCACCTTTAAGGGAACCTCTCACGGGAGCCCGTTACGGATCATTCCCGAAGCCAGGATGAAGGAGATGGGCAAGGAATTGCCGAAGTTTGAGAGTGGCTCGGGCCACCACTTGAACTTCGTGCGCGGGGCGCAGGGTGAAGAGCAGACGCGTTCCCCATTTCATGTTTCAGGCCCGCTCAGTCAAATGTTCTGCCTGGGCGTCATCGCTCAGCGACTCGGCGGTGAGCTGGAGTTTGATCGCAAGACGAAACGGATCACAAACAACAAGGTCGCAGACGCCTTGTTAGAAGGGCCTCCGCCGCGTAAGGGTTGGGAGGAATACTACAAGGTGTAAGCTTCAAGCTAATTTGGAGATCCAAGTCCTGGCGACCTGCGGAGTGTGCAGGCCACCATGGAGAAAGCACCCTCACACTCGGCCAAGGTGTTGTCTCTGGCCATCTGGGTTCGATCAATGAATTTGCTGCGATGTTAGAGATCGATCCTAATAGGGTGGCGACCAATTCTAGCGGCATTCGGCGAGAGGTGGGCTCCCTTTCTGTTCTCGTGCCTAAATTTAAGAAGTTCGCCTACTCTTTCTGGCGGTCATTTCCCCTTCGCCCCGACAGCTGATTGCGAGTAGACCGTGCAATAAAAACAAGTTCCCGCACGATAGTTATCCTGACAGATCCAAGTAATGTCATGGGAGCTAGCTCCTATCGTGTGGAAGCCCGCATGGAGGCTGGGGATGATGCCTTACGCTAACTTATGTGCCCACGCGATAGGCAACATAGCCTGTTCCGATCGTGATCACGCTCGCGAGCCCCTGCCAGGGATTGAGCCAGGCTCCGATGCAGGCGGTGGATAGGGTCATCACGATGTAGAGCGTGGCAATCGTTAGCGACAAAACGCTCACCTTAGCCAGCTGGCGTCGTCTGATCACGAAGAGGCTGGCCACGGCAGTGACGCTGGAGAGTGCCAATGTAAGACTAAGATAGGTTAGAAGCTCGCGGATCGACGATATGGCGACCACAGCAAGTGCGAGTGCGGCTTGAAGCCAGATCGCTTGGCGGGGCGGTGCCTTATCTGCGGCGAAGCGGAGGACTTTGGGTAGTCGGCCGTCGGCAGCCATCTGAGCGTAGACCCGAGGACTAGCGAGCATCATCGCAGACACCGAAGTGAAGAGGGCTAACGGAACCACGAAATTGAAGAGTGATGTAGTGAGCGGTTGATTCAGCGACTTGACTGCGATTGCGGCGATCTGAGCCTGTCCAGCCACTTCGACGTAAGGCGCTGTATCGACAAAGACACGGTTGAGCAAGAGGTAGAAGACTGTGGTCACGGCCGTCCCAATAAGCAGTGCTGATTTCACGGCTGCCCCTGAGACGGCTTCGCCGCGTACATAGATGGCCGCATTGAAGCCCGCATAGCTTAGCGATATCCACAGGAGCGATTCTGCAAAACTGCTAGGAGGGAAAGGCGGCGTTTCAGTCGTGGTCGAAGCACCAATTCCACTCGATCCCATGGCAGCGAGTGGGAGCCAGAGCAGGAGCAGCAGTTTAATCCCAACCATGGCGTTCTGAACCCAGGCACCCGGAGCTTTGTAAATACCGTGAAGGAAGGCAGCTAGAACGATAGACCCCGCGGCAAGCCAGCCCTGGACTGGGTAGACATAGGCTTCCAGGGTCAAAGCTGCGAAGGCGATGGCTCCCGTGAAACCCGCTAACAAAGAAACCCAGCCGGCGATGAAGCCAACAGCTGGATGCACCAGACGGGACAAGTAGAGGTATTCACCGCCGGACTCTGTCAGAACGTCAGCAAGTGCGCCGTAGGCATACGCTCCACAGAGGGCGATGCCTCCCGCGACTGCCCATGCAAGCAAAACACGTTCCGGCGTGTAGAGGTCTGCTAAAGCGAAGCCAGATGTCGTGAAGACCCCTGCGCCAATCATGTTGGCAATGACAAGCGCAGTGAGCGAAGTCAGGCCATAGGCAGCAGGTTTGGCCTGAGCCTTCACTCAGGCTTCTGAAAAATAACGAAGTAGTTCTCTTTCAGTCCTTCGATCTCGATGTCTTCCATTTTTTGGAAACCTACTGATTCAATTTCCTGACAGAATACTTCTTTGCCGGCTCGCACATGCCCCAGAAGCCATTCCCTTGAGACACCTGGGATACGTTCGAAATCGATCAAGGCAAACCGTCCGCCCGGCTTCACGCCCGCCAGTACGGATGCCAACGTGGCTGCGGGGTACTCGAAGTGGTGGTAGGTGTCGCAGACGAAGGCAAGATCCACACTCGATTCGGGGAGCTTTACAGAATCTTCGTCGCAATGGATGACGTCGACATTGGCCAATTTGGCCTTTTCTTTGCGCTCTGTTAGGTGTTTGATAAAAGCTGGTGCGATATCGACTGAGAAGACCTTGCCAGTATCGCCGGCAGCTTTGGCGAATGGCTCCATGTAGAGTCCTGTGCCAGCACCGATGTCAGCGATGGCCGAGCCAGGAGCGATCTTAAGGGCTTCGATGATGGCTTTTTGATAGGTGTAGACTTCCCGGCTTTCAACTTCAAATTTGCCCAACCAATCTTTTATGGCTAAGTTAGGATCAAGGAAGTTTTTGTTGATGCCCGGCTTGACGCTGGCTTGTTTGGTTTCCTCGGAGTCTTTGCCAGCTGCCCAGAGAAGTCCACGCGTCACGAGGTCGATAAACGTCTCATCACGGAAAGTATCGTCGGAATGCCCGTAGGTCGTGCCGAAGACCCGAGTCCCGTGATAGTCGTTCACCCAAACGACAGGTTGCTCTTCGCCGGTCTTTTCACTCTTGGACACTGCTAGACTCGTTGCCTTGGGCCAGAGTTTATTGATGATGTAGAGTTCGTCTTTGGCTGTGACCCAATCCTTCTTGAAACCTTTCATGATCGGGTGGTCTTCTTTCACGATCCTGACAGGGTAATTGCTCTGATGCTCGTGGTGACGACTGGTTACCCCGAGAAACTCTCTCCAGTCGTCGATCTGGGCATCTCTGTAGGTATGCATCGCGCAGTGGATGACGACGGAAGGTGTGCCTGCTTTGTGCGCCGCGGTGATCTTTCTGATGTACTCGGGATAATCGGTTGCTGCGAAGCATTCATTGTGAACGACCACATCGTAGGGCTTTGCCCAATCAGGATTGTTGTAGAGAGCGATCTTCCCACGTGTGCCAGTGCCGCCTTCGTTTACGACGGTGAATTCGGCGTTCACGCGCTTCTCCACACCTGTGGTCAAGGCAAGAGATTGGAAGAGGTAGTTGTGGCAGCAACCGCCCGTGATTAGGAGGACCTGGAGTGGGTTGCCGCCGGCGAGTTTCTTCTTCGACTCTTCGGCGGTTTGGGCGAGGCCTAACCCAACGAGGAGAAGGGATAAGATCAGAAGGTAGTTTCGCATGCCGGACGGTAGCGACCCAGTTCCACTCCGTCAACGGAAGGGCTACTCGTCGTCGGAATCCTCGTCGTCGTCGGAATCCTCGTCGTCGTCGGAATCCTCGTCGTCGTCGGAATCCTCGTCGTC
>JAACDM010000457.1 GCA_009936795.1 Verrucomicrobiaceae bacterium
GCACCGAACCCGACATCTGCTTTAGCGCTCTCTCCAAATCTACCACAGACTCTCGCCAACGTCCTAACTTTGCAAAGAGTTTTCCTCGAGTTTCCCAAAGATATGCTGGCACAGTTCCCCGGTCGGCAGCCATAGCCACAGCCCGGCTCGCCATCTCAAGACCGCGCTCCAAGTCCCCCTCTCCCCCTCGCTCGCCCAGACTGTACGCCAGGTTGTTAAGGGCCACCAGATGATCTGGCGCCAAGGTTACTGCCTGCTCCAAATGCCTCAACCCTACCTCACGCTTACCCAGCAGAACAGCCAAAGAGCCCAGAGGCACCAAGGTTGCCGCCTCTACCGATTCCTTCGCGGTGATGCTCTCATACATTGCGGCGATCTCGGCACTGTCAGGATCTTGAGCCGCCATCGCCGCCACAAGCTTTATCAGCCGCACCTCCGGCCCAACCTCTAACAAAGCTTGATTCAGCGCGGCCAAGGTCTCCCCCGAAGGCTTACCTTCCAACATCCCCTTCTGGATCGATCCTAACCAACTCTGTATAAGCAGCTTCCTCTTTCTACTATCTTCGTCTGGCAATCCCTGGGCCAACTCTCTCATCTCCACAAATCTCCCCAGAAACTTCTCCGTTTCGGCCAAGCCCAACGTCGCATTCGTACGCTCCTCTGGGGAGGAAGTCTCATTGTCCATCATCTTCTGGAAATAGGCGGACGCAGCCACCGCATGGCGATCTCGAATTCCCGGCCGCTTCGAGGCCGCGGCCACCTTCGCTCCGAGTAAGTGTAACTCTGGAAACTGCTTCGCTTCCTCATCGATAAGCGTCAAGGCCCTGGCAGGTTCCTTCTGGGCTAAGTGCACCTGGACCAGCAACGCTAAGACATCGACGCCGCCAGCCTCGCTTTCCACAAGCCGTTGCAAATGCTGTCTCGCTTCTACCAATGCCTCCCGAGAAGGCACAACCTTCTCCTTGTGGCGCCCCAACAAATCTCTCGCCAGCCAAACGTGGGCCTCAGGATCACCCATCCGCTCCGTATCCAAGGGCGCTAACAAACGCATGTCTTCCCGTCCTCGATCCACATCGCCGGACTCAACCCGTGCCAACGCCTCAGAATACGTGACCTCTTGCCCTGACGCTTCAAGAAGGTCGCTTTCACTAGCCTGCCCATTACCCTCATCGCTGCCCGCGCCAAACCATATATACGCCGCCAGCCCCACAACCACCCCCGTAGCCACCACAAAGAGAAACGCTCCATCGACCAGCGGTCTCACCACCAAGCGAATAAAAGCCCATTCATGCCGAAAAATCATGATCTATCTTTTATGAAACCACCAAGAAAACTGGAAGCGGGTCTTCAAACATCAGAATTATGTGATCTCACACCGTTCATCGACTGGCCGCCGGAACAGCCACTGGCGTTTCTTCGGTTCGCACCTGAACCACATCCACACAGGAATCAGCAGCACTGAGCTTCTCGTTTTCCCCTTGGGATTCTAGCATATGCTCAGGAATGGCCTCGCGGCAAAACTCGCGCAATCCCGTTTCATTATACGACTGGACCAAGCAGCGAAGCCTAGAAAGATCCAGGGCTGGCAAGGACCAGTCGTTCTTTGCAAAGACCGCAATCTGTTCGCAGTCCGTCGCGACAACATCCTCATCACCCGTCAGGAGTTCTTCATACTCTTTCTCTCCTGGTCGCAGACCCGTAAACACAATCTGTATATCTTTGTCAGGAATCAATCCTGAAAGTTCGATCATTCGTTTGGCCAAGTTCCAAATCTTGATCGGCTCGCCCATTTCTAGTACCATCACCTGTCGATCATCACCCACCGCACCCGACATCATGACCAGTTGCACAGCCTCCGGAATCGTCATGAAATAGCGCCGGGTCTCTTTCGTCGTCACCGTGACGGGACCTCCAGCCGCAATCTGTTTCTGAAAGATGGGGATGACACTCCCACTACTCCCCAACACGTTTCCGAAGCGCACGGCAAGGATCCTCATCCCGTTCTTTGGACGCTCTAGCAAAGCTCTCTCCGCAAGCCGCTTGCTACAACCCATCATACTCGTTGGATTCACAGCCTTGTCAGTCGAGATCATCACAAAGCGCTTCACACCGCATGCCTCCGCAGTGTTCGCCAAACAGATCGACCCGAACACATTGTTCCGCATCGCCGCCGAAGTGTTCAACTCCATCAAGTGGACGTGTTTATAAGCAGCAGCGTGATAAATCAGATCAATACCACCCGACGAATTGATCGCATGCTCCACATCCGAAGGCTCACAAATATCTCCCATGATCGCGACAATTTCGAGATCAGGAAACCGGCTTCTCAATTCGCGATCGATCTCGAAAAGGGCAAACTCACACTGCTCAAAAAGAACCAATTTCTTGGGCGCCAACGACAGCACCTGCCGACAAAGCTCTGATCCAATACTCCCACCAGCTCCGGTCACCATCACGTGAGCACCGGTGACAACCGAAGTCAGAAGCTCTCGATCAAACTTCACTTCCGGCCGAGCCAAAAGATCTTCAATCTGTACATCACGGATCGCAGAAACGCTCAACTGACCACCCGCGATCTCTCGCACCGAGGGCACGATACGATAATGACACGAAAGCCCTTCCGCGGAGCAGCAGTCGATCACCTGCTTGATCTGCAGTGGCTTCTCGTGAGGTGGCAGGATCACCACGGTGTCAGGGCGCTCCCCCCTAACAATCTCTTCCAGATCGGCAAAACCTCCAAGCACCTGAACCCCACGGATTGTTGCGTGCCGTCGCGCCGCCGTGACTAACCCGACCACTTCCCCCAAATCTTCGCTACGACGCCCCATCGTCCTGAGCACAGAATCCACTTCATCAGGCGCTCCAATCAGCAATGCCTTCTTGGTCACCCCCCCCCCGTTGGCAGGACGAGGCCCATCATTCCAGCTCTCCCTTAAGAAGCGGACGACCATTCGGCCCCCAATCTCCCAAACGAGCAGCACCATCAGATAAATAGGAAGCACTGAGCGCGGATACCCATGAAACGAAAAACCCCTTTCCAAGAAGATAACCAGACCCAGCAACAGGGTCCCGAAGCCCATGCTAACCAAATACTTCAAGCAATCGCGGTAACTAAAGTAAGTCCACAACCCAGCATACAATCGAAAGCTTAAGACCACTCCCAAAAACACCGCGACCGCAAATGGAAGCGTTTCGAGCAGAGGCCCCATTGCGTTGTCGCTGAAGATAAAATCAAAGCGCAGCCCAAATGCAACGAGATAACAAAGAATGACCCCGACTAGGTGCCACGCAGATGCCCCAAGTCTCCTCAGGTAAGTACGCTCAGATAGGAACTGCTTAAGGCCAAGAATCATCCAAGAACAAGGGGACTATACCAAACGAGGCTTTCGACATAGGAAAGGGCCTAAACCCGCTAATCGCAAATGAGAAATATTTAGAATGTCCTTACAATTAAAATACTAACGACAACATCCAAGAAATCACTGAGCTTATGAAATTTATAAAATCTACCATCACCAGTATAATAGGCAAATTTTTAGGCTATTCCTTTTGAGTAGAGCTCAATCGGAGTCCCTCCACCATCCCTTCCACTCATA
>JAACDM010000458.1 GCA_009936795.1 Verrucomicrobiaceae bacterium
ATGGACGATCTGAACGATCTTTATCAGGAAATCATTCTCTCGCATAATCGGCGACCTCGAAATGAAGGTGTCCTAGAGCCTTGTGATTGTCAGGCTGAAGGTTTCAACCCACTCTGTGGAGATCGGATCACGGTTTATGTGTGCAAGGATAGTGAGGGAAGCCTTGGAAAAGTGCAATTCCTTGGTGAGGGCTGCGCTATTTCAAGAGCGTCGGCCTCTATCATGACGCTGCAATTGGCGGGCCGTTCAGTAGACGAGGCCCATGCCAAGATCGCAGACATCGCCCAACTGCTGACTCAAGACGAGGAACCAGAGGCGGATCTTGAAGTGTTAGGGGATCTCACGGCTCTGCTCGGAGTGCGTCGATTTCCTGCGCGTATCAAATGTGCCACGCTTGCTTGGCACGCTGTGGGCTCGGCCTTGCGGGGCGAGGCCAAGCACGAAGAGCGCTGAGGCGTGGTTTACTCCCAGCGATGGCGATGCGCACCCACATAGGTCACGAAGAGCCCGATGGCGACATGGGCGCTGAGCATAGCCACGCAGATTTCGAACGGGCTCAGTCCGGTGGGAATAGCCTTCTCAATCCCCACATCGTAAGCGGTCTCCTTCATGATATGATCTAGTTGGCCTGCCCAACCCCAGTAGGCCGCGATGAAGGGTTGCGTTACAGTGGCAACCACGTCAGGGAGCGCGAGGACGGCATTTGAAAGCGGAAGCTGGAATCCTACCAAATAGACACTGAGAAGTGAGGCTTGCTCTGTCGATCTGGATAGCGATGAGATGGCAAGGCATATCGCGGTCATGGACGCCGTGACGAGAAAGAGAAGTATGAACTGCTGTGTCAGGCTGCCGGGCATGACCGTGAAGTGATTGACGAAGCCAGCCATCCACGCGCTCTGGGCGAGGCAGAGGAGAGCGAGGTAGGTGACCTTGCTCATAAGGTAGCTCAATGGGCTTAGGCCAGCGAGTTTCTCCTTCTCGTAAATCGGACGTTCGGCCACGATCTCTCTAGCGCTATTGTTAGATCCCATGAGCGCTAAAAGGATGACCTGGAACATGGCGAGACCTGAGATGAGCACGCCGAGGCGAAACTGTTGCCCGGCGATGTCCTGCGCTTTCGTCATTTCGTTCGCCATGTTTGAGGAATTAATGATCTCAGTGGGCGTGAGCTGATTGGGCATGGGAGGGATTCCCATGCCTTGATTAGACTCGAACAGGCCTGGCGTGAAAAGGATGACGAGCAGCGGAAATCCAAATAGCAGGGCTGCTTGCAGGAAGAGTTGCCCACGATCACGCCGCAGAATGGTGAAGCGCCTTCTTAATAACACCGCGAACTGGCGCCACGGACCGGGCAGGCGGTCATCGGCTTCTTGCAAGCTGTCTTCGAGTGACTGGGTGTCAGTTGGGGCGGGATCTTCCCCTATAGCCTTGTCTCGTGAGGCGGGTTCAGTGAAATCTAGACTTTCGTAATAAGAGTTTTTATGTTTCTGCCAGGAGGCGTGCCAATCGCGAGCGTCTCGTTGAGCTAGTGTCGGATAAATGTCCTCCGTGCTCTCCACGCTGAAATAGTGATCGGCAGCATCGGGCTTGCCGTGATAGACGACACAACCTTCATGCAGTACGAGGATGGAATCATATAGTTCCAAGTTGGAGAGGCTGTGGGTGACATTGATGACAATCCGATTGTCTATCTCTGATAAACTGTGGAGGAGATGAACAATCTCGTTCTCGCTTCGTGGGTCCAGTCCGCTGGTGACCTCATCACATAAGAGAAGTCTTGGATTGCTCACGAGCTCCATTGCCAGGCCGAGGCGACGTTTTTGACCTCCACTCAGGACCTTCACGCGGCGATCCGAGATACCCTCGAGTCCGGTTTGGTCGATGACGATATCGGCAATTTGCTCCACATGGCTCCGATTCACCGTGGTCACTCTCAATTCCACGGCGCTCTCGACGCTCTCTTCCACCGTGAGATGTTCGTAGGCGACACTGAACTGTGGCACATAACCGACCTCGGCAGGATCGAGTTCAGCATCGTCAGCGAGATCGCGGTTTTCCCAGTAAAGACAGCCAGCGCTCTCCTCTAAAATGCCCGCGATCACTTTGAGCAGGGTGGTCTTGCCGCAGCCTGAAGGACCCACAATGGCCATGAAGTGTCCCTTTGGGACCGCGAATGAGGATTCGTGAAGGATATCGAAAGCTTCGCCATCCTTCTCCGCGCTGTAAGAGACCTCCTTGAGTTCAAGCATGCTCATTGATTGACGAGGAGGCAGGGTTTGCAACTGCTTGCCGATCGATTTAGTGGGCTGTATTAGTCTAACATGGCTCGCTCTCGAAGATCCCGTCGTTCCGCCAAGTCATCTCGTGCTCGCTGGATTGGGTGGGGGGTGGCCGGGCTAGTCGTGGTCCCGATTCTCATGGGGGGCGTGGCTACAATTCTAGCAAAGCGCTATTTGAGGAGTGATGCGTTTCGTGAGTTCCTTGCCAGCAAAGTCTCTCGCGTTCTGCAAGTCGACGGTGAGTTCGCGCCCTTCTCCTGGACGGATGCTTCGTTCTATTCGGATTACTTCATGGGCCGTGGAGAGAACGCCGTGCAGAAAGTAGAGGCTCAAGGGATTCGGACCACGATCGATTTCAGTTCGTTCAAGCGTGAGGCTTGGGATGTGGAAGAGATCACGATCAATCGTGTGGTTCTTGCGTTGGGATCCTCGCAAAGTAATCAGATGATCCCACCACCGGCACCGCCTTCCTCTCGCGGATTTCTTGCTCGATTGATCCCTCAGAAGGTGGCGCTTAAGGGGATCCAAATTGCCGATTTTGAATGCCAGTGGCGTGGTGAGGGGGGCGACGCGAAAGCATCGGATCTTGTCGTAGCTCTTACGCCAATGAGTGGTGATGATGGGTGGCAACTTCATGTCCAAAACGGAGAACTCCGCCTCGCTGATTACGAGCCTATGCACCTTGAACGTCTCCATGCGCGTCTGCGTCCCGGGGAGTTCTTTATCACAGATGCTGGGCTAGAGATCCTCAATCATGCATCATTGACTACAGCTGGTGACGTGAACTTGGAGCGGGGTCAGCTAACATTGCGCTCGCGCGTGGACAAGTTGCGTGGAGATCGTATTTGGCGTGAGGATTGGAAGCAGCGGATCTTAGGAACGCTTTATGCCGATATCAAAACCGAGGGTCGCTTTGGCAGCGAGACGAAATTGACCCACACCGGTAGTGTGGGGCTTGAGAATGGGATGCTCATGGCGCTCCCAGTTCTGGAAAAGCTTGCGAATCATACGAAAACAGAGCGCTTCCGTCGACTCGTGTTAGACAAAGCGGAGGCCGATTTCGTGTTGAAAGAAGACCGGCTTTGGTTAGAGAATTTGCTAATACAGTCGGACGGACTGTTGCGAGTGGAAGGTTCGATTCAAGTCGATCACGCGTTCTCCAAGGCTGGTTCTCGCCCGCTGATAGGTGTCCTTGAGATTGGCGTTGTCCACGATGTTCTAAAGTGGTTGCCTGGAGCTGAGAAACGCGTTTTTACGGAGGGGAGATCTGGTTTCCTTTGGACGACGATGCGCCTTGGCGGTACTGTGGAGGCTCCTGAGGAAGACCTGAGCCCCCGTCTGGGCAAGGCCGCTATCGAGGAGACTATCGAAGCCGTGCCTGAAGCGGCTATTGAAACGAGTCGGACGTTGTTAGACACAGCTACAGGATTGTTAGGCCCAAATGCTGGTAGTGCTATCGATGATGCTGGCGACCAGCTAATTGATCAAGCCGAGGGTGTGATTCAAGAAGGGCTGCGCTTGGTGCCGATGCTAGACTTGGGTGAGCGACCTTTCTAGACGGCGGCAACGGAGTCTTGCTTCGCCTGAGTCGTCTGAGCAGCTTCGGTAATCTTGCTAATGCGGGTAATTAGCTCTACGAGATCGAATGGTTTGCGCATGATCTCGGAGGCACCAAGTTCGAGTGCTTGCTGACTCGTCTGGCTGTCGGCATATCCGGTCAGCATGATGATGGGGAGAGATGGATGGAGCGGCCGGATTTCTCGAAGCCCTTGGAGGCCATCCTTGATCGGCATGCTGAGATCCATGATGATACCATCGGGTAGGCAGTGGCCCAGTTCCTCAATGGCTGCGTCGACTGAAGGCACCGTGGTTACGCGAAATGATGTGTGCAGAATAATTCGCATCGTCTCTCGAAGAGAGGCATCGTCATCGATGACGAGAATTCGTGGCATCTGCTGGCCTCCTCCCGGGCTCTTTGTCTTGTGCTTCATGGTGGTCGTCTCCAAACTGCTGAGATTCTTCCAATCCCGTGACGGGATGGTAATTAAATATCCATAAATTCTAATTATTATCAAGGTTTAATTTAAATAATTGCGAATACAATCATAGTGATGTTTATTATTTTGAAATATAAGATAAGTTGTTTACTATAAGTTTGTTGCAGAGAAACAGGTTAGGCTTGAACAGCCTTTGTTTCCTGAATCCGCCCAAGTTGATTACTTTTCCACCCGCCGAACTCCTAAGAGCTCGAAATCTGGCTTGTCGGTCCTCAGGACTGATGTCCTAGTCTCACCATGAATCTTACTCGTACCGCTTACGGCACCTGGAGTGGTGGCCGTTTCATGCATTTCGGCCTCCCACTTGACGAAGAACGCTATTTGAACGCCATCCGTCATGCTTACGATGAAGGAATCCGCACGTTTATGACGGCGGATACCTATGGGGTAGGAGAGGCCGATACTATGCTGGGCAAGGCGCTCAAGGATGTTCCACGAGATTCTTACTGCTTGGTAGGTGCCATTGGCCACGATTTCTATAATGGCAAACGCGAGGGCAGTAAGGGGTTCCCGCGATTCACCGACGCGCGGCTGCGAGGGCCGGAGGGTTATGCTGACTATGTGAAAACGGCGACCCAGAAGTCGCTTGATCGGATCGGGCTGGAACAATTTGATCTTCTCTTTCTTCACAATCCCGATTCTGTAGGGTTCACGAGCGATGCCGTTTGGAATGCCCTTCAAGGTGCTAAGGAAGTAGGTCTGACGCATCGGCTAGGACTCGCTCCGGGGCCTGCCAACGGCTTTACCTTGGATGTCATCGGTTGCTTCGAGAAATTTGGTGAGCTGATTGACTGGGCAATGGTGATCCTGAATCCGTTAGAGCCATGGCCGGGACAATTGGTCCTGCCAGCGGCGGAGAAATACAATGTGGATCTGATCACGCGGGTGGTTGACTATGGAGGACTCTTTCATGATGACGTGCGACCAGGCCATCCGTTTCCCGAGCGAGACCATCGCACCTTTAGGCCTGCGGGCTGGGTGGAAGCGGGAGCTGAGAAGATCGATCGTATGAGGTCAATCGCCGATGCTCATGGCCTCACCATGATACAGCTAGCCAGTCTCTGGAACCTCAGTCAAAATCCTGTCAAAAGTGTCATTCCGACGATGATTCAAGAACCTGGTGATTCTAGCAAGACTGTCGAGGCCAAGATTACCGAGCTCGCCAAGTTGCCGGAGAGTGTGCAGTTCACTGCAGAGGAAATGGTCTTCATTGGCGAGATAGGGAACAACAAAGGCTGCATGGCCCTCAAGGGGGCAAATCCTGATCATGACGGAGAGGTTCTCGCCGATAGGTGGCAACTGACTCCCGAATTAGAGGACATCGGGCGGCGATGGGAGATCCAGCCCAATCGGGATCTTGTTCTCGCGCACACCGCCTGAGCGACTCCTCTTTGATCAATTCAGGCTTTGAATTAGTGAACTTCTACAATACGTTCCTCCATGGAGCTTTCGCGATACTGGTGCTCACTATTTTGTCTGTTACGATTGAGATCTCGAAGTGATCGAACTTTAATTTAAACAGCATTCGTATTCACCGTTAATCGTAGGGTCACTTCTCCCAGCAGCCCCAAGCAACCATGGCCACTCTCTTTGTCGCAAATCCGGAAGGTGAACCTCTCCGTTATAACATTCCTGAAACGGGTGTAGACGTTGGGCTAGGGAGAAAGAGAGACAATGGTATTGCGATTCCTGATCCTCATCTCTCCTCATATCATGCGAGTATTCGTTTTGATGAGAAATCCGAAACTTTCTTGCTCAAGGACTTAGGATCACACAATGGAACTCGAGTCAATGGGACAATGCTGCCGAAACACCAAGAGTTGAGCTTGAGGGAAACGGATGCTATTAAGTTCGGTATTTTAGAAGCGACGCTGTTGCTGGCACGTCCTGTGCTCTCGTTAGAGCCGAAGCCGTTGAGGCGGCCTGATGTTGAAGCTCCAGCTCCGGTGATCCCTATCATTGATGTGGAGACGCTCAAGGCAGCTACGCAGAAACCGCCGACCAAGGCCAATAGTGAGGCTCTTGAAACGGTGGCTGTGGTCGACGTTTGTCGTGAGCTGATCAAGCGTCTCGATCTTATCGATGAGTTGTTAGATCGATACAAAGAAGTAAAGAAAGTTGACGAGGTGCAAGCGGATCTGGAAGTCCTAAAGCAGTCTGTTCGGGATATGTTAGGAGATTTTCAGGTGGAACCTTATTCGTTTGATCCTGACACTGAAATCAGTGTTGATCTGCGCAAGAAGATCCAGGTTGTGGAAACCCTCAAAGCCGAGGGCAAAGCCGGAAAGAACTACATTGTGGAGACCTTGCATGAGGGATATGTGCGCCGTATCGAAGGAAGCAAACCAGTGATCTTGCGGAAGGCTCACGTGACCACGCGGACGACGGCCACCATCGTCGGGAAGTAGCTGGGGTCACTTCTGTCAGGCTCATGAGTAACCACATCGGTATCGATCTCGGCACCAGCACGTCTGGCCTTGCCTATTTGCGCCCCGATGGGAATCCCGAGATCGTGCCAAATGCTGACGGAGAGCGCCTGACCCCATCGGTCGTGTATTTCGATGGAAACGAAGAGATCAAACTAGTCGGTTCTGCGGCACGGGATGGAGGCGATCCTGACCGAACGGTCTTCGGCGTGAAGCGACGGATGGATGATCCAGACTTCGTCGTGACCATCGATGGCGAGAAGTGGACCCCGACGGAGATTTCTGCAATTATCTTGGCGAAGCTTAAGAGAGACTGCTCAGCGATTCTGGGTGATTTTGAAGATGTTGTGATCACCGTGCCGGCAAACTTCAATGAATTGGCGCGCAAGGCGACGATCAATGCTGCCAAGATTGCAGGGCTCAATGTCTTGCGTATTGTCAATGAGCCAACGGCCGCAGCACTCTACTATGCGCACTCTAAGAAGATATATGGGAAAGTGCTAGTTTATGATCTTGGGGGAGGTACGTTAGATGTCACGCTTGTTGATGTCGATTCGAGCAGTGATAGTTATCGTATCCTCCTGTCTGAGGGAGCGCGTCATCTTGGTGGAAATCATTTCGATGAAGAGATTCTCGATCTCTACGCTGAGCAATACCGAACTCAGAAAGGGGGAGAGCTCTACACCAATGAAATGGAGCGTCGTCGAGCACTGCAATCAGGCGAGGATGCAAAAAAGATGCTGTCCAAGTTGCAGCAGGTCAGCGGGACTGTAGGCAATAAGGATCGGGGCCTCGCTCGAGTGGAGTTGACCCGGGATCTCTTCGAGGGAGCCATCAAGCGCCTCCTCACGCGTACGGTGATGCTGGTGGAGCAGGCCCTTGAAGCCGTGGATCTTACTCCTGGCGACATCGATCATGTGGTTCTTGTTGGGGGGAGCACACGGATGCCGGTGGTGCGTCGGACGTTAGAAGACACGTTTGGCTTCACGGCCGTGTCCTGCGGAAATGTCGATGAATGCGTGGCTCTTGGCGCAGCTCTCTTCGCAAAGAAGGCTGCCAAGGTTGCCGAGGTTTGCAATCACGGCTACGGAACGCTAGCTCTTGTGGATGATCCAGAGACTGGGAAGGAGTCGCTCCAGAACTCCGTGGTGATTCCGAAGAATACACCGCTCCCGTGTTCCATTTCGGAGACCTATGCCACCTCTGAGGACAACGAAACATCGATCGAAGTCGATATCACACAGGGTGAAGATGATGATCCCCGCTACGTGGACATCATTGGCCGGATCACGCTACAAGTTCCAGAAGGCCGGCCCGCCGGATGTAAAGTCAAGGTGAGCTATAGTTACGATGAGAATCAGCGCGTTCACGCGCGGGTCAAAGACGAAGAGTCTGGCATCAGCAAAGAAATTCAGATTGAATACAAGGGTGAAGGCGTGCTCTCGGAAGAGGAAGTCGAGAGGCAAGCTGCCTATCTCAAAAAGCTCCGCATCGAATAATGTTCGCAAGACTCTTTAAGCTTCTCTTTAAGCGAAAGGTATCCAGCAACGCCGACGTCGTTCTCCAGGTAGAGGCGAAGGCTGAGATTAACGCCCCGTTTGAGATTCCCATGGAGCCGTTGCCGTCATTACCGGAGTCCGCAACTGCGGAAGAACTCTGTGAATTGATGGATGGGATGACTCACGAGGAGGTGCGCGCCCAACTATCTAAACTCTATCGTCGTCACAATCGTGCAGCTAGTAGCCTCAATCCTGAGCTGCGTAAGCAGGCGGAACGGATGTTAGACGCCATTGTTGAGGCGCGGCATCGTTACCTAGATTTCAATTCTGAAAGGTCATAGACAATGAATCTCATTAAGCGTCGTGCTTTTGCTCAACAAGTTGGAGCGGGTGCTCTAGCGAGCCTAGCCATGCCTCTACGAGGTAAGGAACATGATTTTTCTGCAGATGTTGTCATTGTTGGTGCCAGTCTTGGAGGGTGTGCCGCTGCGCTCGCTGCCTTGCAGCAGGGACTGAGCGTCATTCTTACGGAAGAAACCGATTGGATAGGCGGTCAATTGACATCTCAAGCGGTGCCTCCAGATGAACACGCATGGATTGAGACTCACGGCGCACCCAAATCCTATCGATCATTGCGCTCAGGTATAAGAGATTACTATCGGAAGCACTATCCTCTTACGAAGGAAGCTCGCCACACAGTTTTTTTAAACCCAGGGGCGGGCAGCGTCTCGAAGTTGTGTCATGAGCCTCGCGTGGCCCTCGCCGTTCTGAAAGAGTGTTTCGCGCCTTATCTTAGCGGGGCAAAGTTGAGGTTATTGATAAAGTGTGTCCCTGTAAAAGCCGATGTCGACGGAGATCGAACGCGAAGCATTACCGTCCGTCGAAACGAGGATGGAACTGAACAGACCCTTTCAGCTCCTTACTTCGTTGATGGAACTGAACTTGGGGATCTCTTGCCGTTGACGAAGACTGAGTATATCACAGGGGCAGAGGGGCGTGACGCCACTGGCGAACCCCATGCTCCGATCGAGCGCAATCCTAAAAATGAGCAGGCTTTCACGCATTGTTTCGCCATGGATTACTCGCCAGGTGAGTCTCGTGTCATTGATAGACCGAAAGAATATGAGTTCTGGCGGGACCATGAGCCCAGGCTCGACCCGGCCTGGTCTGGTAAGCTTTTAGACTGGCACTATACTCATCCTCGTACGCTGCAAAGGAAGAAGCTGGGATTCAACCCGAGGGGAGCTAGGCACGACGGAGTTGTCAACCTGTGGAGGTATCGGCGAATTGTGGCTGCAGGTAACTTCGAGCCCGGGGCCTATGGCAGTGACATCAGTCTCGTCAACTGGCCCCAGAATGACTACATGCTGAGCTCGCTGGTCGACGTGACACCTGAAGCCAAGCAGCGCGCGATCGATGGAGCTAAGCAATTGAGTCTATCACTGCTCTATTGGATGCAGACAGAAGCGCCCCGTATGGACGGTGGGCAAGGCTATCCAGGGTTGGGCTTGCGACCAGATATCATGGGCACGGCAGATGGTTTGGCGAAGGGGCCGTATGTGCGCGAGGCGCGGCGAATCAAGGCGGAGACCACTATTCTTGAGCAGGATTGTGGAAAGGCCTACGCGGATAGCGTGGGAGTTGGATCCTACCCGATCGACCTCCATCCAACGACGACCGGAGACAACTACATTGACTTTCCGGTGGAGCCGTTTCAGATTCCGTTAGGTGCATTGTTGCCGCAGCGAATGGAGAATGTGATCCCTGTGTGCAAGAACATAGGTAGTACTCATGTCACCAACGGCTGCTACCGGCTTCATCCAGTAGAGTGGGGGATTGGAGAGGCCGCTGGGCACCTGCTGGCGTTCGCCATGGCTCATCGAACGTCGCCTCGGGGCGTCCGATCAACTCCCAGACTCCTGGCAGACTTCCAATCTCACCTCCAGCGCGCAGGTGTCGAGTTGGCTTGGCCTAAGACTTCTTAGAGACTTTCGGGTAGCCGGTTAAAAGAAACAGACTCGGCAGGACTGTCAGCGTGGCAAGCTGGCTTATAAGCATGGCCATTGAAGTGAAGAGACCGAACCAAACGGACGGGAAAAACCGTGATAGTAGAAGGATGGCGAAACCTGAAATAATGATGGAAGTGGCGATCCAAATGGCACGCCCTATCGTCGCGTGAGCTTGGTGAAGCGCCAATCGATGGTCTCCTGAAACCTGCAGTTCACTCCGATAGCGAATAGTGTACTGAATCGCCGCATCAATCCCCACTCCGATGGCGATCGAGCCGATCATGACCGTGACTAAATCGAGCGGAATCCCCGAGAATCCAATGACTCCAAGGACAATCGTTACAGGAAGTGCCTGGGGGATCAATACGAGCAGTGCAAGGATCGGCGATCGAAAGAGAAGGAGGAGCATCAAATAAACCGCGGTAGCGACGACGACTACTGACTGGCGCTGCCCGCCTATAAGCTGATCTAGCATCTCGGCGTAGACGGGAAACACTCCTGTGACTTGCACATTGACGTCTTTGAACGTCTCGCTGTTCTTGGCCAGATGCTCGTTCAACCCAGTAAGAATCGCTTGGCGATTAAGTGAGGGTGCAGTCTCCATCATCCGCACGGTCAGGCGGCTGGTTCGGAAATCCTTACTCGTTGCTTGTTGTACTAGCTCGGAGGCGAATAGATTGATCGATTGAAGGAGCGCAGAATCTGTCATGGCAGGAAACCATTCCTCTTTGAATGTCTTGCGTATCTGATCTCGCAAGGTCACGAGGGAGAGCATGTTCCCAGTCTCTGGCACATTCTCAAAATAGGCCTCAGCCGTATCCAAGGCCTCCAACCCTGCTTGAGTTCTGAAATACCCCTCTTCCTTGGACGAAAGGATGATCTCGATCCAGGTCGTTCCCCCCATTCGCTGATCGATGAACTCTAGACCTTGATAGACCTGGCTGCTCGGCCAGAAGTAGCTTGTGAACTTGCTCTCGGCACTCAGTTTTAGCACGCCGATCACCGCTCCACTGAGCACGATCATACTAAAAAGGACGACCGTGGCAGGACGCTTCAGTGAGAGTTGTTCTAACATGCGTACAAGCCCGCGAGAAGCTTTCTTCTCTTTCGTCGAGCCTGGGCGGCGGGTGAATTGCAGTCCTTTTAGGTTTCTGGAGACTACGGCAATGAAGATAAAGACCACAACAAAGCCTAAGGCCATGCCCACGGTCATGGTCCTGCCAAAGTCACGGATGGGAATGATCTTGCTGGACCCAAGAGCGATGAATCCAGCCATCGTCGTCATCGCTGAGAAGGTGCAAGGTACGATGATGACGCGCAATGCTCCTAAAGTGCTACCCAACCCATCTTCATCTGGGCATTCCAGGCGACGCTCTCGATATCGCTCAATAAAGTAGACTGTGTAGGGCAAGACTAAGACAAAGAGCAAGACGGGCATGTTCGACGTGACAAAACCTATGGACACTCCGAAGAAGGCCATCAAGCCTAACATAAGCACTGGAGGGAGGAGGCAGCAGATGATCGGAATGAGCACGAAGCGAACTCGTCGATACACGAGGTAGAAGGCCAAAGTGAAAAGCAAGAGCGAGGCGACTCCAAAGATCATGATGTCATGTTTCATGTTCTCAAACATGGTGATCTGGATAATTGGAATCCCTGACAAGCGTACAGGTTCGTCCAAGCGTGCGTTCCATTTTTCAGCCAATGCCCGTGAGCCTTTGACCAAGGCCATGCGCCTGTCATTGATCTCAGATTTAGGTTTCCCCTCCATTTGAGACCAGTCCAGGAACGCGAGCATATTCACACTCCGTCCATCAGCAGAAATCAAATTGCCGACGGTGATGAGGTGGTCAGCATGTTCTTTCTCCGCCATTTCAAGATCCGTGCTGGCCCCACCTAGCTGCTTGGTAAGACTCAATACACCTAGCAGCGAGGGCTTCTTCTCGGGTTGCTGGCGAAGAAGCGGGACGTCCAAGATCGACATCGTCCGGCCGACATAGGGTACCTTGGCCAAATCTGATTCGATCTCTTTGAGGATGGCAATTCCATCTTTCGTGAACCAATTGTCGGCCGTGACGCAGAACACAGCAAACTCGTCGGTACCCCAGTCTCCGCGTGTCTCATAGTAGGTGGCAACACTTGCGCTCTCTTCTTCAAGAAAGGCATCAGTATTTGCGTTGATGTCGATCTTTGGAATCTGGCTGGCAAAGAAGACTACCGCCGCTGCCAAGATCAGGAGCAAAGCCAGACCGAATTGTTCTAAGATGGTTCGAAGACGTCTGATAACGCGGAATCATCCCACGAGTTGGGAGGCTCGTCGCCTACGAAATGGCCTGGGAGTTTTAGCAAATCTGGTAAAACCTGATACCGATCCGTTGATTGAGATGATTTATTTCCGGTAATCATGATTTTTATAAAAGATCCTCAAAAAATTATCGCGGAATTTATTAATATATACTAAAGATTTTGCTAAGCCAGTCGCTTAGAATGCATTGGTCACCCCTAGATTATCATGTCTTCTCAAGATCGTTGGTCCCGTCGCGCAGATGTTTGGAGAGCCGGA
>JAACDM010000054.1 GCA_009936795.1 Verrucomicrobiaceae bacterium
AGTCGTCAGCTATCTGAATTGGAGTGGTCTGACACTTCGGCTGAACTCGGTGGGTATGAGCATTTTATGCTCAAAGAAATCTATGAGCAGTCTGATTCGATTCGGAATGCGATTTGCGGTCGCCTGGACTTTGAGAATGGCACTGCCGTCCTCTCTGGATGAGGGACGCCGCGGCGCGAGATCTCTGACGTCCCGCGTACGATTATTGTAGGCTGTGGTACTTCAATGAATGCGGGCATGGTAGGTGAGTATGCTTTTGAAGAATTCGCCGATATACCGTTTGAGGTCGAGCAGGCGGCTGAGTTTTGGTATCGAAATCCGATCATCCGTGCGAGTGATCTTGTGTTGGCGATCAGCCAATCAGGGGAGACTGCAGACACCCTTGCTGCGGTGCGGGAGGCCATTCAGAAAGGGACTTGGGTTTCCGGGCTTTGCAATGTGGTTGGCTCAACGATTGCCCGCGAAACAGGAAGTGGAATCTATCTTCACGCTGGACCAGAGATCAGCGCCGCTTCGACGAAGGCCTTCACTTGCCGGTTAGCGGTCTTGCCCATGGTCGCTCTGAAATTTGGGCGCTGTGCAACATTGTCGTGCAGCCGCGGTCGGGAGATCGCTGAAGCGATCGAGTCGATACCGGAGCTTGTCGAGCGTGTACTGGAGCAGAACGTTGTGATCGCGAAGGATGCCGAGCGCTGGGCAGATGCAGATACCCCAAGTGCGTTCTTTATTGGGCGTGGTTATTAGTTTTCCGTTGCTCTGGAAGGAGCTCTCAAGCTGAAGGACATTAGCTACATTCACGCGGAAGGTTATCACGCTACCGAATTGAAGCATGGCCCTATTGCTCTGTTAGAAGACGGGATTCCTGTTGTCGCACTTCTCAATGAGGGTCCAGGCAAGGAGAAGACGATTGGAAATGTTCACGAGTGTGCTGCTCGCGGTGCTCGGACGGTGGGTGTGATCACGGAAGGAGACACGGACACGGCAAGTCTCCTTGACAGTGTGATCGAGGTGCCTGCCTGCCCGGACTTTGTGGCTCCAGTGCCTACGGCTGTGACCCTTCAGCTCCTGTCCTATCATGTTGCTAGAACCCGGGGATGTGCCATTGATCAGCCTAGGAATCTGGCCAAAAGTGTGACCGTCGAGTGATTTAGATAAAGAGTTCAGCAGCAATGGGATCGACCATGGCGCGATGTCTAGCCGTTAGTCGACAGTGATCATCTGCGAACTCAAGAACCCCTTCGCTTTGTAGGTCTTGCGCCCGTTTTTGAGAGGTTGCTGTCAAGGTGCCTAAGTGGATTCCCTGGCTGGTGCGAAGCATCAATGCGACACGTTCGTTGTGGAGATCCGCTTCTGACAAGGTCTCTTCGTTCACGGCGATTGCGCCTTCTGCGGTATAGCGGGCTGTGTCTGGGACGTTCTGCCATCGTTGGGTTCCTATGGTAGAGACGGCGCTGGGGCCTAAGCCTAAGTAGTCCTTTCCTGCCCAATAGGCTTGGGTGTGGAGGGACTCGCATCCAGGCTGAGCGTAATTGGAGATCTCGTAGTGTTGAAGGCCAGCCGCCGTGAGCAGGCGGTCTGCCAGGTAGAAGTGATCGGCATTGTCATCGACGTCCTCACGGAAGTTCCCCTTTCCCAACTGCTCAAAGAACGGTGTGTCTTCTTCATAAGTGAGGTTGTAGGCGGAGATATGCTGTGACTTTAGGTCTAGAGTTGTGAGGAGATCCTTTTCCCAAGTCTCAAGACTCTGTCCAGGGAGGGAGAACATCAGGTCTAGATTGACGACCGAAAAGCCGGTATCACTGAGCAAGTGATAGGAATCGAGGGCTTGTTCAGGAGAATGATCTCGCCCTAGTGTAGTCAGAAGGTCAGGCTGCCAAGATTGGACTCCGAGGCTCACGCGATTGATTCCATGGCTGTGGAGTAGTGTGGCTTTCTTTTGGTCGAAGGTCATGGGGTTGGCTTCTGTTGACCACTCTGCTAGCTCACTTAGGTCGAGTTGTGCGCATATACCATCTAACAAGCGGGTCAAAGCGCTTTGATTCAACAGGGTTGGCGTTCCGCCTCCAAAGTAGATGGTCTCGGGACGGATTTCGAAGCGCTGAGACTTGGCTGCCAGGTCTGCCAACAACGCATCAACCAGGGACTTCATCGATGTTTCGTTGGGTTGATGCTTGTAAAACGCACAGTATGGGCAAATTCTATGGCAGAATGGCACATGTACGTAGAGATGGCGGACGATCATAGTAGCAGCGCGCGACTGTCTCACGGAAAGGGGAGATCAGCAAGTGACTGGGAAGCGCACTTGGCGGGGGATGTCCTGAAGCATGTTTCGCGATCTTTCTACATCACGCTACAGCTTCTTCCCAAGCGTGTACGCGGTCCTATTTGCTTGGGCTATTTGCTAGCGCGGACATCGGATACGATTGCGGATACAGAGAGCGTTGCTGCGGCAGAACGGTTGAACTTTCTTCAGCGCTTTGACGCGGCCGTGAAGGGCGACGAAGCCGTATCCGAGCTTCATGTTGCCTTGCAGAATCAGTTCCAACCACTGCAAACAGATCCGGGAGAAACCAAGCTTCTCGATCATACAGAGGAGGCCTTTCATTGGTTAGGGGCGGTCTCAGATTATGAACAGGAAGTCACCCGTGCGGTTCTTGATGAGATTCTCTTGGGCCAGCGTCTCGATTGCGAACGCTTTGGTGATCCTGGTGTATTGAGGCATTTGCCCGGTTCTTGCGAACTTGAAGAATACACCTATCTTGTCGCTGGTTCTGTCGGTGTCTTCTGGACACGTCTGTGCTTTCATCACTGGGATAAGTTCGCAGACGGATCGCAAGCAACGATGCTCGGTTGGGCCAAGAGCTATGGTCGCGCCCTGCAGCTGATCAATGTCTTGCGCGATCTCCCGAAAGATTTGGAGAATGGGCGTTGTTACATACCGATTCCCGGCGCGCAAGAAGGTGTGCAGCCTTCATCGGAGGAATTGATCGACGTGTCACGAGGTTGGGAGGAACGCTGCCAAGAGCAATTGGAAGAAGCCATGTGCTACTGCCAGGCCGTGCGTCCTGTTCGCCTTCGCTATGCTACGGTGATTCCGCTCCTGTTAGCGGAGCGTACACTCGCCTATTTGAGACAGGCTTCGTGGGAAACCCGGAAACAAGGGATCAAGGTCTCCAGGGATGAAGTGAAGACGATTTTGAAACGTGGGTTGGTTGCGAATCTTCGTCGGAAACGGCTCAGAGCGTATGCAATAGAACTGCGGGAAGTCTAGTCCTCCCAATGGCTGGTTAGATGGGCTGAGCGTGTTTTGAGCCATTCTTACTCGAAGCCGGTAACGGAGGATCTCTTTGCTTCCTTGCGCTGTATCAATTTTTTAGTGAATGCGACCTTCGGCATCAGTGGAGAGTTTATTAGAATCCTCGGTGATCCGTTTGCACGGCAGCTTCAGCTCCGGGCTTTTCCGGAGCTCAACCGCTAAGCTGATGTAGTTAGTGATAGGAGCAACTTTCTCGAGCAAAGGGCTTATGAATCACGCCAAAATCTTAACCTGTATTCTTTGGTCGGTCGGCCCAAGACTTGAGAAGCGGGCTCACCTCTCTGCGGGCTTCTGACGATGCAGGAGCAGGCGTAGCCTGTGGCGTCGTTATATGGGATGGGTTTCGTTCGAATCGATGTTCATCAACGGGATTGGCAAGTGGGAAGATGATATGGGTGTCGGACGCCGAGGCTATTGGTGAATCTGATGGCTCTTAAAACGCAAAGAAAAGGAGTATGGAAAGTCGGCGGTTGGAGCAAGGTGTGAAAATAGTCCATGATAGTTTTCCTGGTGAGAGCCTAGCAAATGAGGCGCTCGCCTTCGAGGTTGCCAAGTGAGAGTCGATTACTGAAAGAGTGAAGGCTCAAACTACACGCCCAGCTTCTGTATGGAGGTTATTATGACACGTGGAAATGAATGCTCTCCGTTCTTCTCATCTCAGTAAAGAGATCCAGGGCAGCGGTAGCCCTAAGGCGTAAGCAAGACGACGGCACTCTCAAAAATGGGCCATTTGGCGTGGAGATTGAGCTCCTTGGGTGCCTCAAGATCGAGGGCTTCTTCTTTCGTAACGATTTTGTCAGCGTAAGCCAGTGAGATCGCAGTGATAGAAAGGCGGTCTTCTGGAAGGTGCGCAACGTGGAGGATAGACGCAAGGTCGCCTCCGCGCATGATGTTCAGGGTGTCACCGGGTTTGTATGGGTTGGTGAATGTGCCAGGAATGGGGAGGAGATATTCGAGAACGGTATTTGGGAACTCTTTGGAAAACGCGCGCAAGGCGAGCCCTGGAAAGAGATCTTCGTCACCAAGGGGGCGAGTCTCGATAATCTCAAACTCTCCTGTGACATACCCTAGCATCTTGCCGTCTGTGTAATTCTGAACGTAGAGACGCTTCTGGGTGTCACTTATGGTGGCAAGTTGTTCGTCGGGTCGCCCGGAGAGCCTGTCGAAGAGCGCTCGTGCATCGAGGAAACTGCTTCGTTTCGCACCTGATTTGGGCGGCTTACTGGAGGTGAATCTTTGGATATCTTCCAGTTTCCCGATCTTTCTCAGAATATCGTAATTTAAGGGAATGTGAGGGTTTCTGAAGATGTAGGCTGGGACGACCCAAGCAAAGATGGTCATCGCGCTGAGAAAGAGGATCAGAAGAATCCAAGCGAGTAGATTGACGCTTGCCGTTTCCTGGGGATTTCCGTCACGGGCGTAGCCATAGGGTGATCGGGAGCGCGTTCCTCGGATGTGACTGCCTCGCGCCACGGCTAGTTTGCAGTGGCTGGGGATTCATCGGACCCCTCACTGCCGCAGACGGAGCCGTCTAAAGAGGGGTCGTAAGATGGCGTCGCCCCTTCCTCGGCGGGCTCAAATGAGGTGCCGCATCCGCAGCTGCGGGCAGCGTTGGGGTTGGTGATTTTAAAACCAGAATCTGTGAGGGCATCCGAGAAAGCGAGTTCAGAGCCGCTCAGGAAAGTTAGGCTCTCAGGATCCACCACGACACTGCCGCCATTAGTCTCGAGGATGTGATCTCCTTCTTGCGGCTCATCTAACTTCATGCCGTATTGATGACCGGCACAGCCACCCTTCTGCACGAGAAGCCGCAAGGCCTTCCCACTATCCCCAAGGAGATTCTTCAGTTCTGCCGCCGCAGCGTCCGTCACCGTGATCATTTGGGGAGCGTAAGCCGGGCCTGCTCCCGGTCAAGGGCTTGCAGAACCGTCTCGAGGCAGTCGTTGCTTTTCCAAAACTACTCCCTAAGGTCCATCCCTTCCAATGACCACGAGCACAGAAACGCCACAGACAACTCAGGATCTTTTCGAGCAATACGTCGCCCCAACGTATGGGCGCTTCCATATGGCTCCCGTCCGAGGCCAGGGGTGTTGGTTGTGGGATGAGGCAGGGAAGAAATACCTCGATTTCGGAGGCGGCATTGCCGTCTGTTCGCTTGGCCATGCGCATCCTCGGCTGGCGGGAGCGATTCAGGCCCAGGCGGCATCGCTGATCCATTGTTCGAACCTTTATCAGATGCCAGCTCAGGGGAAGTTGGCCAAGCTCTTGGTGGAGGGAGTGATGCAGATGCCTGGCAAGGTCTTCTTCAGTAATAGTGGGGCAGAAGCCAATGAGGGGCTCTATAAGTTAGCTCGCCGTTATGGCACGCTCACACCTAAAGCCAATGGTGAGGCGAGGATTGAGGTCATTACGGTTGAGAATTCGTTCCACGGGCGGACACTCGCGGGGATTGCAGCGACCGGGCAGGAGAAAGTGAAATCGGGCTTTGGTCCACTCATGGAAGGCTTTCAGCATGTTCCCTATAATAATGTTGAGGCACTGAAGGCTGCGGTGAACGAGAACACAGTGGCGATTATGCTAGAACCCGTCCAAGGGGAAGGTGGCATCAATGTCGCATCGCCCGAGTTTCTGCGAACGACTAGAGATTTATGCCAGAAGCATGATCTTCTCTTCTTTCTGGATGAAATTCAATGCGGCGTTGGCCGGACGGGCCATCTGCGTGCTTGGGAGACAGCGCTTGGTGAATCGCCCGAATCGGCAGGGATCATTCCCGATGCCGTGAGTTGGGCTAAAGGGATGGGCGGAGGCTTTCCCTTTGGGGCAATCTGGCTGCGCAATGCGACACGATCGAGTGTTCGTGAACCGATTTGCGATTTGTTAGGCCCTGGTTCTCACGGAACCACCTATGGAGGTGCGCCGCTGGCTTGCGCTGCGGTCACAGCCGGGATGGAAGAAATCCTTGAGAACGACCTGGCAGGTCATTCGGCTGCCATGGGGAACTACCTTCGAAAGAAGCTCCAGGAGGCAGAATTACCATTCGTCAAGGACGTGCGGGGCCTCGGATTGATGATTGGGATAGTCGTTGATCAAGGCGCGGTGATGGCCTTGTCTGCGTGTGAAGAGTCGGGGTTGGTCCCGTCTCTCTTTCTTGTGGGAGCACTGAACAAGGCTAAGTTGCTTACCGTGCCGGCTGGAGCGGATGTCGTTCGTCTCTTGCCTGCCCTCAACGTAACAGAGGCAGAGATCGATACTGCCGTCTTCATGTTGAAGACAACCTTTGAGAAACTGGTTGCCACGAATTAGGGGCCAGGTCTCACATTCACACTTATCTTAAGCTATCTTCTCAGATGAAGCATTTCTTATCTATTCAAGATCTCTCGGCTGATCAACTGATCGACCTTGTCAATTTGGGCGATGAGCTGAAGGCGAATCGCCATGTTAATCCTGGCAGTTTTACGCCATTGGCACATCAGTGCTGGGGCCTTATCTTCACAAAGTCCTCTACTCGCACGCGAGTGAGCTTTGAGATTGGAGTACGTGAGCTAGGCGGCGCTGTGATGTTTTTGTCGGATCGTGATCTCCAGTTAGGTCGCGGAGAACCGATCGAGGATACGGCCCGTGTATTGGGAAGGATGCTCCACGGCATCATCATTCGTACGGATGGCCACGATACCATTTCTCGCTTTGCGGAAATGAGCGGCATTCCAACGATCAACGCGTTGGACGACGATGAGCATCCGTGTCAAATACTGGCCGATCTGTTGACCATCAAAGAGAAGTTAGGCTCCTGGGAAGGCTGTAAGGTGATCTTTGCTGGCGATACCGATTGTAACGTGGCCCGTTCCTGGATGTGGGCAGCCGAGCGGCTTGGGTTCCAACTTGTTCTGGCGGGGCCTGAGGAGTTTCTGCCTTCGGCTGAGTATCTTAAGGGGTTTAAGTCTGGCAATGTCCAAACGGAAACTGATCTCAAAGCTGCAGCAAGGAATGCGGATGTCCTTTACACGGATGTCTGGGTGAGCATGGGGAAAGAAGAAGAGGCGACTAGCCGCCTCGATACGCTGAAGCCTTATCAGATAAACCAAGCGATTGTAGATTTGGCCAAGCCGGAAGCTCTAGTGATGCATTGTCTGCCTGCCTATCGCGACAAGGAAATCACAGCAGAGGTGCTGGAGAGGCACGCCGATACGATCTTTCAGGAAGCTGAGAATCGTCTTCATGCGCAGAAGGCGGTGCTAGTGAGGCTTGCCGAAGGGCGGAGTCAGTAAGATACCTGGGTTAAACATCACTGGGTTGCGTAGTTTTGCTATCTGTTTGGCGAACCCTCCTGAACTGAGAGTAATACTTCATTTGCCCACGAGGCGAGTCCCTTTGTATCATTCCAGATAACTCCTCAACTCAACCCAACTTGAACATCTATAAGAACCTCATACTCAAATTCGGGGCGACAGTCGTCGGACTTGGCCTTGCTCTCTCGATAGCTCAGGCCCAAACCGTCACCATCCTTGAATCTTTTGAAGACGGCGTCGACAGCGTCGTCTCTAGCGGCAATCGTGCGGATGATGCATTCCAAATCGCGGAGTATACGCGTGATGGTGCGGACGATACGAAAGTGACAGATGGCGATAAAGCGCTCAAACTAACACTGATTGGAGACTATGGTTGGGGTAATGATGCCGAGCTGACTTTCTCCGATGAAGCAAGTGCTCTATTGAAACAGGCCTGGACGTCGAAGGCTTAGGGACGTTACCTGCTCCGATATGATGTTGAGTTTCCCACAGTAGGCGTGAACTGGGGCAATTTCATGGCGCATATCAATGGTTGGGACTATGCCCAGCTTGAAGCTGGTGGAGCTGCCAATCGCTCGATGTCACAGCCGCTCGATTTGGTGACGGCGGATCTCGCTGCCGAAGGCCCCGTGACGCTGGCCATCATTGACCAATACGGTATCGAGGGAGGAACGGAATCAATTGATGTCTTCATAGACAACTTCCGGCTTGTTGACACATATGTGAGTGGCGCGGTTCCTGAAGTCACCGTTCTGAATGGTTTTGAAAGTCAGGCGGACGTGGACTTGATCGTGCCGGTCTCTGAACGCTACACCGTTGCCCTGCATGAAAAGACTGGCGCAGATGATCTTGCGGTCACGGAGGGCAACAGCTCGTTGGAAATCACGTTCACCGCAGGTGGTGGCTGGACGCGAGATTTTACCATCCCTTTCAAAGGCACGATCATGGAATCGATCGCCCGGATTCCACAGGGAGATCGTGGCCGTTACACATTCCGGATGGACGTGATCTTCTCTGCTCTTGAGGACGGCGATTGGCCGGGCAATTGGCAGAACTTCATCCCGCGCGAGGCGGGTGGTGGAGCGCTGAACTTCGCCATGCATCGATTGGGGGGCGATCAACATGTCCGAACCTATAGCCTGCCGCTGGATCAGGCCCTTCTCACGCCTAATGCCCCGGACAACCCCGACGATGTGAACCCTGGACTTTCTTTTGTCAATCAGGGTGCTTGGGGAGATGGCGGTATGACTTTGCACTATGACAATCTTCGAATCATTGATACGGGCAAAGCGCCTCTCGAAATCGGTAATCTCACTTTAAACAGTGACGGCGGCGGTGTTGATATCAGCTGGGCTTCGTCACCTGCTCAAGCTTACGGCATCTCAGTCTCTAACGATCTTACTGATTGGACGGAGCTGGCCACGGATATTCTTGGAAGCCAAACCAGCAATACGACGACCTACACCGCCGCTGTGGAGGACCTCGCAGGTCAGGAATTCTACCGCGTCTTTGTTTCTGGTGCGGCGCCACCGTTGAACGAAGGTTTTGAGGATGGAGTGCCTGGTTGGACAATTTCAACAGGAGCGAGCCATGAAGGAGAAGTGACCTGGGAGGTTGGAGAGCCCACGAATGGTCCGGGAGCGGCCAAGACGGGTAGTAGCGCCGCTGGCACGGATCTCGATGCTGACTACACGAGTGGCACCTGGGTGATTTACAGTTCTCCAGAAGTAAGCCTTGGCCCAATTCTCAAGCCTCTGCTAACATTCTCATACTTTCTCGATGTGGGTGAAGTCTCTGCTGGTCGCGTAAACATTTTCGGATCGGACGGCTCAGAGTTTTACGCGCCCTCGACACCTGACGAAGAACTGTTCTTTGTCGAAGGCACTGAGGGTTGGCAAGAAGCGACCTTTGATCTGACCTCTGTGGCCGGAGGTCAGAAAGTGATCCTCCAGTTTGAGTTCATTGGTAACGGAACTGGAGCCAGTTTCTTCATCGACGATGTGCTGATTGAAGACGCATCCGAGTAGTTCCTTCTAAGCGATTGATTCAACTGAAACGCCCCGTTCTGCAAAGCAGAGCGGGGCGTTTTTATTTAAAATGTTTGTTAGGCTTGCACGAAGCCTAAAGGTTAGCAGCCTCAGCCACCACCGCCGCCCTCACCACCGCAGCAGCCGGACTCGGCATTCATCTCATCGACTGAGGGGACTCGACCTAATTGAAGCGTCTGTTGCAAGAGTTTGGTCACCGTGCTGAAAGTGCCATTCATTTGAGACTCGGCTTCGGCAAAGTCGGAGGCGATCTCATTCTTCATCACCGTTTCGCGTAAGGCTTCCATCTGCTTGATATCATCATCGTTTGGCTGAAGACCTTCATGGCTCATGCGGTGAAGTTCTTGGCCCTTCTCCTGCCAAGCCCGGTAGACTGCTTGAGCTTCGGCATTCTCTAAGAACGCTTCAATGTGACCGCGCGCAGCGGCAAACTCAGGCTGATCGACGATGAACTGGCAGAGTTCGCGCGATTTCGTATCAATTGTCGGGGTATCTAAAAGATTTTCCATGAGGTTCGTTAGCCTGGGTTCGGAGTGAACGCAAGCGGGCTTGGCTCTGGCACCTAGCTGACCAGCATGTTGGAAACGATCCTCTGGAGATCGCCGATATTGTAGGGCTTGGAGAGAGCTGCTTGAAAACCGTATTCCCTGTAGCGAGCCATGACGCTGCCCTCGCTGTAGCCGCTGGAGGCGACCACTCGTGCTTTTGGTGAGATACTGAGAATCTGCTGCATGGCTTCGTTCCCGCCAAGGTCATCCGGAATGGTAAGATCCATGATGACGAGATCGAATGGTCGCCCCTCTTGATTGGCCCGGATAAAGCGCTCCACCCCCTCGGATGAGGATGGGCAGGCGACCACATCACACCCCATAAGTTTGAGAGTCGTCGTGGCGAGATCTAGGATAGACTTCTCGTCATCGATGATGAGGATGCGACCCTGCTCCAGGCCGGAAACGGTTTCGCCTGGCTGCAAGGGAGCGGGCTCGTCCACAGGCTGCTGTGTTTTGCCTGTGGCCGGGAGATAGAAACTGAATTCTGTGCCATGTCCACACTTCGACGTGGCGACGACGTGGCCCTGGTGGTTTTTCAGAATGGTAAACGTGGTGGCTAATGCTAGACCGCGTCCCGACTCGTTCGCAGTGTGATAGGGGCGGAAGACGTATTCCAATTGATCTTCTGGAATCCCAGGGCCCTCGTCCAAGACGGAGACCTTCACATAGATGCCTTCCTCTAACGGGAGCGCTGAATTCTCGGGACCAGGGACATGATGCACATTCTCCGTAGAGATCGTGACCATACCCCCGTGCGGCATGGAATGGTCCGCGTTGAGAATGAGGTTTTCCAGGACTTGGCTGATCTGACCTTCGTCAATGTTTGCGCTCCAAAGTCCTGGCTTGTTGATAATGCGAGGAACCGATTTCGAACCTCGCAGGTAGTTTTCGGAGCAATGCTTGATGAGATCCTCGATTCTTGTGATTTTCTTGACCGGGGTGCTTCCTTTGGCAAAGGTTAGGAGCTGGTGTGAAAGATCTTTAGCCCGGAAGCACGCACGCTCAGCTTCTATGAGCCGTTCGCTGGCTTCTGGTACTTCGGTAAATAGCATGTTTGCTAGGGAGACGTTACCCACTAGTGAAGTGAGAATATTATTGAGGTCGTGAGCGATACCGCCTGCAAATAGGCTAAGCGCCCTGAAATTCTCTTGCTCAAGGCGCTGGTGTTCCTCAATCATCGAATCGGAGGTCGCGAGTGCTGATTCTGGATTGGCCCTAGGCTCTTCGATCTCTTGGCGGCAGCAGAGAATGACACCTTGAGCGATACCCTCTTGCGGCCTGATCGCAGCTCCTGCTAGATTGATTTCGATCACGGTGCCGTCGTGACGCGTCATTCGCATCTGATGGATGGCCTGATGCTTCTGATCCTCATTGATGAACGCGTTGACAGGGTCGAATTCGCTGAATGATCCGACCTGATGGAAGGGCTGACCTTCTGCCTGGACCATCCGACAAAGGAAGAGCTGTTCGGCTCCTGAATTCATGAACCGAATCCTGCCTTCAGCATCCGTGATGACCACGGCATCCTTTGAGACTTGCAATGCGGCTAGCCATGTAGGGCAGAGATCTGGAATCGCAGGTGCTGGTCTAGAGATGGGTGGCGGGGCTACGGGTGGCGGGGCTACGGGTGCAGGAATCTGAACACCAATACCGTGGACTGATTGAGGCTTTCCATTTGGTCCTGGAGTTGATGTGAGAGTGATCTCGAGATGCCCAATCTCAGTATCGATCAGACCACTTGCTTGGCCATTTCGGCGGAGCTGTTTCCACAGTTTGCGGCGAAGTGATTCTTCCTGACAGAAGCCCCAAACGCTACGGCCTCGCAGATTGCTGGGCTCCATATTGGTTTGCGCGAGCAATCCACCCTGGGCGGATGCGATGACGCCGCGCCGGTCGACCCTAAATAGGATTAGTGATTTGGATTGAGCAGCAGCTTTCAGTTGTTCTTCGGCATGCTCTGCTTTGGCTTGGAGAGTCTTCTCATCGGAGATGTCATGGCAGAAGAGGACGGTCTGAGCATCGCTATTCGTGCTAGGGAGAGAGTGGGTTCGGGCCTCAACCCACACATTGAATCCACGCTCAGGTAATTTAAGAGCTAAGTGCGTGCGATCAGCTGAATGTGTTGCTGTTAGCAATTTGAGTGCTCGTATGGAGTCGGAGCCGGCTCCGAGTTGGGTCACGGCCAAACCTTTCAGGTCGGCCGCGGATTGCTTCAGGAGTCGTTGAGCGGCCGTATTGACTTCGAGGATCACGCCCTTGCTATCCAGCATAAAAGCCATCTCGTTGCTAAGGTCTGCCGTTGCGATGGCTAAGTCAGTAGAAGTTGCTGGAGACCGTTGTGTTTGCACGGCGAGCGTTTGTGTCGAGGTTGCTTCGTGATCCACAATGAACGTGGCGATGCGAGCTACAAGTCGAACCAAGGTTTCCATCGAAGGCTCCAATCGGTTTGACTGGTTCGAAGTAAGAATGAGTTGGACGGAAGGGGTGACTGGGAAGCAACTGAAATAGCGAACTGTGCGCTCGGGGCAGGCCTCTTGCCACACTGAGGATTCGACGGAAAGATTGCCCACCGGATAGACGACCTCAAGGTCCGGCAACGCGAGCACTGCCTGCTGGAGGCGGACTGTTGATTCTTTGACACACGCGTCCTTGCTCACGGCGTCGTAACCATTGCTGAAGTCACCGAGAATGATGCTGTTCCAGCTTCCTAGTAGGTCATCGATGAACTCGCATAAGTCGCTGACAATCAACCGTTTGGTGGTGCCTGATGCCAAGCGCTCCAAACCTTGCCCATGAATCGCCATGAGATCCAATGAAGCCTGTTGGGGGAGGGAGGCTTCCCGAATCTGGTCCAGGATGAGCGTGGATTGGTCAGAAGAAGTCATCAGTGTGAAAGACACAATTTCTCTTGCTTATGCTTAATTTAACGAAGCTTCAATATTATTAATTATAATTATGAAAAGTTTGAGTTAGGCGGCTTACTTCTTTGATTGTGATTAAATTTCAGAATTAACTAGTTATATTATAAAATTAATTAGCTTTATAGCATGATATTTTCTCAATACGGTCCAGAATGTTCAGTTGGATTTGCGAACCGTGAATGATCAATCTGAAATGGAGACTGGGGCCTCTCGCGTGGCATCAGGAGCGAATGTGTGGTGGAGCGGTCGGTTTGTCCGTTTCCTACTCGAGCAGGTTCCCGAGAGTTTGGCCCTTCCGGATCAGGAGTCGAAGGCTCTCTTTGCGGCTGAAGATCAGCGCCTGACGATCCGCAGCTTGACGCTGCTCTGCCTACTGGCGGTGATCTTGGTTCTTGGGACCACGGTGCTCGACGCGATCGTCTACCCTGAGATGACAGGGCCTTTCTTTAAATTGCGCCTTCTGTGCGCTGCCATGCTGCTGGCCACTCTCTTGAGCTTGAACACAGACTTTGCCAGGCAGCACTACCGTGCCTACACGCTCCTTTTACCACTGGTGCCTGCGTTTTTTATTGCGTGGATGATTTACTTGGCCCGAGATCCAGGCTCTCCTTACTACGCAGCACTAGTCCTGTGCCTGGTTGCGACAGGATTTATCTTTCATTGGACATTTACTGAGGGGCTCATCGCAACGGGGATCACGCTCGTTCTCTATGCGATAGCGAATTTTAGTTGGGACCATGGTGGGGGGATCAGTCTAAGCGCCACAATTAGCAACCTGTTTTTCATTAGCCTCAATGGCCTCGTGATTGTCGTAGGCTCGTACTTTCACCATCGCACGCGCGTACGAGAGTTCCTCACTCGCTTGGAGTTGGATCGAAGCAAGATCGAGTTGGAGGCTTCCAATCAGCAGCTGCGTGAATTGGATCGATTGAAGAATGACTTTTTGGCCAATGTAAGTCATGAGCTGCGCACACCGCTGACCCTTCTACTTGCGCCGATCGAATCGATGCGTCTCCAGCAGGATTTGGCGCCAGCACAGAGAGAGCTGATCACCACCATGCATCAGCAGTCCTTGCGCTTGCTCAAGCTGATCAACGATTTGCTTGATATTGCAAAGTTAGAGTCAGGCAAGTTGCAGCTCCGGTGCGAACGAGTGAATCTTGGAGATTTCGTGAATGGTGTGATCGAGTCGATCAGTGTTATTGCCAGGCAGCGCAATCTGACGGTAACGGCACACGTGTCTGATGGAGTTGCTACGGTGGAAACAGATCGAGATAAGTTGGAGAAGATTTGCCTTAACCTTCTCTTCAATGCCCTCAAATTTACGCCGGAGTAAGGGCGCGTGCATTTGGGTGTGCGCCGCTCTGAGGACAACCTTGTGTTCACGATCAAGGACACCGGGATTGGTATTCCATCAGATCGATTGCCCTTCATCTTCGAGCGTTTCTGGCAGAAAGATTCGTCGACCAAGCGGAAGCATCCGGGGACGGGGATTGGATTGGCTCTGGTGAAAGAACTGACTGAGGCCATGAGCGGTCACGTCGTGGCCGAGAGTGAGTTGGGCAAGGGCACGGTTATCATGGCGACGATTCCGATGTCGCAGTCTGGCCATGGGGCGTTAGTATCACCGGTTGACCAAGGGGGACATCCAGAAGCAACCGATACTTGGCTCTCGCATCTTCATCGCCAGGCAGAGTTCTCTCCAGCACTTAGTTCAGGTGTTGATTTGGTCACGGCGGGAGCACATTCCAAGGGTTTTGTGAGTGTTTCTTCTGCGTTGCCACTGGCTCCAGACGAGGCTTATACGATTCTTTTAGCAGACGATGATGCTGGTATAAGGGCTTACCTGGCGGGCGAGTTGGTGCAGGACTATCAAGTGGTCGAAGCCATCGATGGAGTCCAAGCCGTAGAGAATGCACAGAGATGGCAACCAGATCTTATCTTGCTCGATTACATGATGCCGGAAATGGATGGCCTGGAGGTCTGTCAGGCGTTGCGAGACGATCCTCAAACACGCATGATTCCTATCATGCTTCTAACGGCACGTGCGGACGAACGGACACGTATGGCAGGGCTTGAGGCGGGAGCCAATGATGTTCTGATCAAGCCTTTCTCTCTTGTGGAGTTTCATGTGCGTGTCCGCAACCTTTTACGAAACCGGCATCTTCAGAAAGAATTGGAGTCTGAGAAGGCGATTGTCGAAGAGGCGCTGATGCAGCTCCGAGAGACCGAAAGCCAGCTCGTCCAGTCTGAAAAGTTAGCGGCTGTGGGCCAATTGAGTGCTGCCATCCTCCATGAGATCAACAATCCGCTGAACTACAGCATCTCGGCGTTGTTTGCTCTTTCCAAGCGCCTTCGGCGTAATACCGCACACGAGGATGCCGGGCATGAGGAGCTGATTGATGATCTCAACGATGGACTCAAGCGGGTCTCTTCCATTGTGTCTGATTTGCGCGACTTTACCCATCCAGACACTGGGAAACGCGTTGATATACGGCTGTCTGAAGCTCTGTCAGTTGCGCGACGTTTGATTGCCCAGCGCCTCAAGGACGATGACGTTGATCTCAATGACGACCTCGTCGAAGACTGCAACCTTCTTGGCAATAAGAACCTGTTGATCCAGGTCTTCATCAACATCTATCAGAATGCTTGCGATGCGATCAGCGAGCAGGAAGAGAAGCGCATCGATGTTTCTACGGAGATTGATGATGCGAGCGGTGGAGTAGCCATCATGCTGAGAGACAATGGTCCGGGCATTGAATCAAAGCACCTGCCGCGACTCTTTGATCCCTTCTTTACCACGAAAGAGGTCGGGAAGGGATGGGGCTCGGATTGAGCATTTGTTATCGGCTCATTCAGGATCACGGCGGCGATATTTCGGTATCGAGTGTGCTCGGCGTAAACACGACGTTTATAGTGACGCTACCATTGCATACGAGTGCTCGGGGCTGTTAGCCGGTCGAGACGCGTGAACTTTTACTCGCAGAATAATGATGGATGGACTTTTAGAATCAATCGACTATCGCCGTTATGCCATCCTCTACGTCGACGACGAGGAGCGTTCTCTGAAGTACTTTCGCCAGGCGTTTGAGGATTCCTTTGAGATCTACACGGCGCGGAATGCCGCTGAGGGCTATTCGATTCTATGTGAACGCCGTGATCAGATTGGGGTGCTTTTGACAGACCAGCGTATGCCGGGTGAGAGTGGTGTGGAATTGCTAGATAAAGCACGTCGACTGGATCCTCATATTCTTCGAATTCTAGTCACGGCCTATTCAGATGTGGAAACGGCCATAGATTCCGTGAATACGGGGGCCGTCTTTCATTACCTGACGAAGCCGTGGGATCCGGAAATCTTGGAGGGTATGCTGAAACGTTGCCTCGAATACTTCGCCGTGCAGAGCCAACGAGATCATCTCCTCCATGAGAAGCTTGGGATCGTCCAGAACATGCTACGCGGCGACCGCGCTGAGAGCATGAGTATCTTGGCCTCTGGATTGAACCATCACATGCGCAATGCTCTCACGTCGATCAAGACCTTTGTGGATTTGGTGCCATTCAAGTTGAGGCAAGAGCTAGGTGAACGCGAAGACTATCAAGATGGCGAGTTCTGGACTAGATACCACGGTGAAGTTGAGTAGCAGGTTCAGCGAATGATTGCCATTCTGGAGCGTCTCTGGGATGCCTCTTGTGATGTGAGAAGGAGCTCCATTTCGAACCTGGGGTCGATCTTCGTGAGGCTGTGACGACGACTTTGACCACTTCATGGAAGTGGAGCTTGCTCAACGCGAAATCGATATTGAGCTATCCATCCCAGCGGATTTGCCGGCGCTGACGTCAAATCGTGCCAAGCTCGATCAGCTTCTGCGCCTCCTCCTGCAAGATGCTCTCACCCATCTGGGTGGAGCCAAACGGATCTACCTGGGTGCTTCGATGGTGGATGGGCACTCGGGAGATGTGAATATGCCCTGTGTCCATCTTTGGATATCGGACGATGGCGAACCGGTGGATGAGTCTGCTCTTGACCACCTGTTCGATCCGTTTTTTCAAAGAGGGACGGACCCACGCTCGCTTGGAACAGATCTCATGGCCTGCTATCATATTGTCCATCTCCACGGCGGACACATCGAAGCCAGAAATGACCACGATGGCAACACTGCTATTCACCTCTACCTGCCCCCAGAAAGGGCGGGGGCGTTTGCGGGGGCCATGGGAGAAAACGATCTCCAATCACGTATCGCGGCCACGGAAGATCTCTGGAATAGCCTACAGAGGGGATGAGGCACCCTCAGGAAAGATAACTTTCCACCAATTCTCACCTTTCTTTGTTGAATCAGCGGCTGAGCCCTTCAATGTCATCTTATATAGATTAGACGATTGCCTCGCCTCCTGATGTTTGATCGGCTCCTGAAACACAAGATCCTTATTCTTATACTCCTGGCCTTTTGGGGAGGTTTGCCCTATCACTTCATTCAGAAGATCGACTTCTCAAAGGTGATCACGATGCCGACCATTCGGATCGATGAATTCATTCCAATGAACTTTGACTGGGTGTGGATCTACCACTCATGGCTACTTCTTCCGATTGCGGTGGGTTTCCTTACCAACAAATGGAGCATGTTGAAGCGGTTTGCTTGGAGCATTTTTGTCGTCAACGCGATTTCTTTTTTGGTCTTTGTGTGCCTGCCGACGGAGGCTCCAAGGCCTATCGATGTGGCGAGTGCACCAAAGCTTTACTTGTGGACTATCCAAATTGATGAGCCCACGAATGCGTGTCCTTCACTGCATGCTTCGGTGACGATACTAAGCTCGATCTTTGCCGTGTTCGTCTTGGGACGGTTCCGGTGGGCCTGGTTAGGTCGTGCCTTTACGGTGCTTTGGGCTATTTGCATTCTTTGGTCAACGCTTGAGACTCGTCAGCACGTTTTCATTGATATTGCTATCGGAAGTCTGTTAGGCTCGATAGTGGCGACTGTTGCACTCTGGCCTCAGCTTGAATCCAGTTGGTTTCGTGGTAGCCTGGAGCAGGCATACTAATCTTCCTTGTCTTGAGGAGCTCGCTGCCAGGAGGCAGGATCCTGGCAGTAGTATTCTTGTAGTTGCTGATACACTTCTGCATGCCGCTTGCGTAAGAGCCTGGGCTTTTCAAAGAAGGTCTCGGTAGCCACGGCAAAGAACTCAGCTGGATTTGTGGCCCCGTAGTCATCAATCAGCGAGTTCTTTCCTCTCACTACAAGATCCTGAAGCTGATCAAACTCCGATTGCATGATACGTGCCCAACTGGCATACATGCTGCGTCGCTTGTTGCGAGTGAGTCGTTTTCCGAGGATCGGAGCCCCATCAGCTTGGCCATCTTCTTGGTCTAGCTGGTGGGCGAATTCGTGAAAGACAACGTTGTTTCCATCGTTTGGGCTCGCGGCACCACCCTCTGACGCATTCCATGAGAGGACGACTGAGCCTGTGCCCCACGACTCGCCCAACCGATGGGATGCTTCTTCGGTCAGGGTGCCATCTTCGGACCAGGACGCTGCCTTGGTCACGTATGTACTGGGGTAGACAAGGATGCTCCGTAGCTTTGGAAAGTAGCGCGAATCTCGATATACGAGAAGAATGCACGCCTGTGCCGCAATCGTGACACGGATCTCGTCAGTGATGTCTAAGCCACCGCAGCCTTCAAAACGTTTCTCGTGAAGAAAGACCTGGACGTGCTCCAGTAATTCGACCTGAGCATCCTTCGGCATGCGCAGGAACACTGGCACATTAGCTTGAATGATATTCAGCCACGCTTTTGGAAACGGCTGGCGCCGAAGTTTCGAGCGCCGCCGTTTTCGAAAGTAGGAGAACATACCTCAACTTGGTGACGAGATCTTAGTCATTGTAACCAGTTTCACCATGGTCGGCGATATCGAGCCCTTCGGACTCTTCGCGCTCATTGACGCGCAGGCCAATTGTGGCATCGATTAATTTGAGAATGATGAAACTAACAATAGCCGTGTAGACGGCGGTGTAGAGCGCAGCGAGAAGCTGCGTGGTGAGCTGCGAGCCAATAGAATAGTCTGCATCTGCGTTTCCTCCGAATGAAGCAGCAGCGAACACCGCAACGAGAATCGTGCCGACGGCACCACCGACGCCGTGAACGCCGAAGACATCGAGCGAATCATCGTAGCCAAACTTCTGCTTGATCTTGGTTGAGGCGAGCCAGCAAAGAAATCCTGAAGTTCCGCCGATACATAGGGCACCAATGGGCCCAACGGCACCCGATGCGGGGGTGATAGCTGCGAGGCCTGCGATTGAGCCTGTGGCGATACCTAACATGCTAGGCTTCTTTACGGTGAACCACTCCATCACGATCCAGATTAGAGCCCCCGTGGACGCAGATATGTGGGTGACAATCAATGTCATGGCGGCGTTGACATCTGCACCAAGGCCTGAGCCCGCATTGAAGCCGAACCAGCCGACCCAAAGCATGCCGGTTCCGGCCACACACACAGGTAGATTGTGGGGGGCCATCGGGTGTGATGGATAACCGGTGCGAGGCCCGAGAACGATCACAGCGACCAGCGCGCCCACGCCTGCCGTGATGTGGACAACGATGCCGCCAGCGTGATCCATGATGCCTTCAAGGCCGAGCATGCTGCCTCCTCCCCAGACCATGTGGCAGACCGGTAAGTAGACTAGAATCGCCCATACGGTAACAAACACGAGCATGGCGGAGAAGCGGATGCGTTCGACGAACGCTCCCACCATCAATGCTGGCGTGATGATGAAGAAGGTCATTTGGAAAGCAAAGAAGATCAGCTCTGGAATGGAGTGCCCGCTGTCGTAGACATCCCCAGTACCGATACCGGAAAGCATGGCTTTCCCCATTCCGCCGATGAACTTACCCCCCTCAGCAAATGCAGCAGAGTAGCCGAATACCAACCAGACGATACTCATCACGCAAGTGATGACGAAGCAGTGCATGAACACTGAAAGGACATTCTTCTTCCTTACGAGGCCTGCATAAAACATCGAAAGCCCTGGAATCGTCATGAAGAGAACGAGAGCGGTTGCGACGATAATCCAAGCGGTGTTTCCAGAATCAATGGTCGGTGCCGCGGCCGCGCCCTCTTGGGAGAGTCCTTGTGACGTTGATAAGAGAAGTAAGTATAATGGAAGTAGTAGGCGTTTCATTAGGGTATCCTTCGTGCAAGAATTGAGACTGATATCAAAGCACAACTGACTGGCCGTCAATGTGGAAAAGCACCGTCTCTCGTGGCTGCCTATGCCAGTTATTACCCGCTCCACATTCACTCTGAGGTGTCTGCTAGAGTGTGGTCGAAGATTTGTCGATTACCGAGCCCTGCGCCTTTGCTGGAGACTTAGCTACAGTCATAGCCGTTCGCGTCTAGCGCCTCGGCCGTATGGATGATCGAGATTTGATTCATTCCAGGTTGGTATTGAAGAGTAGCCCATAGGTGACCTTATTGTTGTGGTTTACATGAAAATAATATTTTCAGGATGGTGGATGTAAAAATTTAGAGATCTTATATCAGAGGCGCAGGTTTTCATATTTATAAGAATATCGAGTCTAGATTGTGGCGTGACTTCGATCGAGGACACCGCTGAGCCCCTTGGGTAGTCGAACCAAACTCCTTGTCATGAAATTGTTTTTCACAGGTCTTACTGCTGGTCTCTTCCTTGTTTCCTGTTCCCTTCAAGATCGCGATCTTGCGCCAGTCGCTTCCGGGCCAAGTCTGGCTGGGGTCATTACAGGTGGTTCAGGAAACGGGAAGCTTTACGCTGTCCTCTACGAATTGGATAATGGGAAGCATCGACCTGTCGTGGATCAGTTGGTGGGCAAGAATGGGCAGTTTGAGTTTCCCGTAGCGTCAAAGAGCATCTTTGGGGTCGCTACTTTTGAAGACTTAAATGTAAATCTTCGGCAAGACCGAGGTGAGTATGCTGGGTACGTGCGTTTCCCTCTAGTGAAGCAGCAGCCTTCTGGTAAAGCTGGCCCAGTTGTTCGTAGGAAACTTACGCTGCACAAGCGCACGAGGAAATTGGCCAGCCCAATCGTTCTGTCAGAGGAAGCAGCAGTTGAAGCCGAGCGTCGTGGGCGTCTCGATTCCCGACGAGCTGTCGCTAAGACCGCACCTCCCAAGAAGAAGCAGAAGCCCGCGGGTCCCGCCGCGAAGACGCCCGCGCCAGTCCAGCGCGATATTGTGAATTTGGGGGATGCTCGCTTCTCACTTGCTTCTGCCGCCACTGGTTTCCGAGATCCCAGGGCTTTCCAAAAGCAACACGGCTCAGGGCTCTATCTTGTCGATCCCTATCGTAAGAACAAACTCCCCGTTATCTTTGTCCATGGCGTTTGTGGAGCTGCTCAGGATTGGAGAGATCTCTTTCCTCGGCTTGATCTTGGCAGAATACAACCACTAGTCTATCAATATCCAACAGGGATGTCGCTTGAGGCCGCAACGAGTCAGCTTCTCGATTTCGCTAGGTTGACGAGTAAGCGTTACCGCTATCGCGATGTTCAGGTTGTTGGTCTGGGCACAGGTGGCCTGATTGCTAAGGCCTTTGCGCTGCGTAGTCGTAGTGTGCGCGTCACCTTGCTGGTCACTCTGGGGGCGCCATGGAGCGGGTTAAAAGTGCCCACAGGCAAGGTTCAACGGGGCCATGTTTCCTGGGACCTCCGCTCGAATAGTCCCTTCCTCAAGCAGGCTCGTTGTTCGTTCTCTGGGCCGCACTATTTGCTCTTTGCCTATCAGGAGGCCGGGGCCCTATCCAGTCAGCTCGACCCTCGGGTCCAAGATGTCGCGACTCGGGTGCAAGGCTTCCCCACAGATGTGCGAGGCCTGGTCCGGTCCGCTGGTGCCGCGCAGCAAGTGCGCCGCGCTTTGGGACGGAGGTAGATCGAGAATGGGCGAGTTGACGTGCCAAGTGTGTTAGGTCAGGATGACCGGCAGGGATTGGGCTGCTCACCTTTCTGCGATTCGTGAGAATGATCGTGTTGTGTTTGAGGGGCTGTTAGATTCATTGGGCGAAGTCGAATTCGGACAGACGAATGAGACTCGCTAGGCATCTTGGTTCTCCGGTATTGGATTCACCCTGATCCAATTGACGGCGTTCTTACGATCTGATTGGGCCCCGGGGCTTCTTGAGCGTGGTATGCTGGTGGATCTCAATACTGCGTGTGACCTTGGCGACGTGGAGGCGGTGAAATGTCTACTCGATAATGATAGTAGTGCTCATGAAAAATCGATCAATACGTATGTGCCAGCGCAGTTCGCGCTTAGACATCCGAGGACGTTGCGCGCATTGCTAGAACATGGAGACGACGCGGACCGCTCTATTCAGAAACTGGCTTGGTTTGATTGGGAAGATCTTGCGGCGGAACGAGGAGTCTCTGATTGGCGTTTGATCCATATGGTAGGAGTTGGTCGGGGGAAAGAAATCGAGACTGCGAAAGTCTTGAACGAGTTTGGTGCCGATTTGGAAGCCACTGCATCGCCATTTGGCGACGCCGCCATCCACCTCGCCGCGATCTACGATCGAGCGCCGCTGATTCGTTGGTTTGTAGAGCAGGGCGTGGCCGTGGATCTCCCTTCTGTGGATTCTGGAGTAGCATGTGGGGAGGCGGACTTGTTCGAGGCGGAACCGTTTTCCCCTTTCGACGGCAACGGCAAGACTTCGTTGATCCTCACACTCGGTGAGGGACAGTCTGAGGCCGTAAATGTGTTGATAGAGCTAGGCGCTGACGTGTACGCGCAGAACTCCTTAGGACACACTCCGGAACACTATGCCGCAGGTGCCTTCTGGCAGGAGAATCTGGCTCACGTGGAGCGTCTTGTTGAGCGCAGTGCGAACCTAAAGGAGCATAGCAAGAGCGATGAGCTTCCTCTCGATCTGGCCAAGAAGAAAGGCTATCAAGAGACTATAAGCCTACTTCAGAAGATATGAAGAACTTTGGAATTGAATCTTCAATACCTGTCTTGTGAATGCTCGATGAGGCAAAGGGTAGGGCCTTCTATGTCGACTACCTGGGATACAATGTCGAATGGGAACATCGCTTTGGCGAGGAGGCGACTTCGCCTCTCTACATGGAGATTCGTCTGGGGAATTCGGTCCTTCACCTCAATGGCCATGCAGAGCCAGACGCGCCCATTTGCGAAGTGCGGATTCCTGTAAAGCAGCTTAAGGGCTATTGCGAGTATCTAACACAGCGAGCTAAGGACCTTGGCTTTGGGAAACCCGAAATCGTGGATCCACGCTACGAGGGACGCCTGACTGACATGAACATTGTCGACCCCTCTGCAAACCATCTAGTCTTCTGGACACCGAGCCAATTGGCCTGAACGCCCTGCTCATAAGAGGCGGATTCAATTTGCTAGCGCACAAAAAGGTCGGCAGAGACGCGGTAAAGAGGTAGGGCATCGCTCAACTTTTAAACCAAACAATGCCAAAGACTTACCGACGCCTGTGCTAACATGAAAGAAATACCATCGCCCGTATGCTCCAGCAAGGGAATAACTCCTCAGAGATAGCGAAGACCCTTGGATTTCACTTAAGCACGATCAGCAGAGAGATCCAACGCAACTCGGGGCTGTGTGGATACCGACCCAAGCAAGCAGGGACGTTTGCTGTTGAGCGGAAGGCGACGCAGCGTAAGAAGCCGAAGATCACTGGCGA
>JAACDM010000459.1 GCA_009936795.1 Verrucomicrobiaceae bacterium
AATTGGCGCGCGCGCTTAGCGCTGTCGCGCAAGGGTGAGGGCAGGGCCGATTCAAACCCTTCCGCCAGCGCCTTCATTTTCGCCAAAGGTTCGTTCGAATAAAGCTTCGACAGATATGAGGACATCGCGCCCACTGGGGGTGCGATCGACATTTCATTATCGTTCAAAATAACAAATAAGCGCCGGCCTTCGCTGCCAGCGTTGTTTAAGGCTTCATAAGCCATACCCGCGCTGATCGAGCCATCGCCGATCACAGCGATTGCATCCCCCGTCGGACGCCCCATATCGCGGCCCACGGCAAAGCCCAGCGCTGCAGAAATTGAGGTTGAGCTATGCGCAGCGCCAAAGGGATCAAACTCGCTTTCGCTGCGTTTGGTAAAGCCGCTTAGCCCGTCTTTTTGCCGCAAACTGCGGATGCGGTCGCGCCGACCGGTAAGAATCTTATGCGGGTAACATTGATGCCCAACATCCCAGATCAATTTATCATGCGGCGTGTTAAACACCGCGTGGATCGCCACGCTCAATTCGACAACCCCCAGCGAAGAGCCCAAATGGCCGCCGGTTTCGGACACGGCCGAAACAACCTCGCTGCGCAGCTCATGCGCCAATTGGATGAGCTCTGGATCGCTTAGACCTTTTAGGTCTGCAGGGCCTGCAATTCGCTCGAGCATGGGAAGATCAGAATATTGCATCAGGCGCGCCTCCTAAGCGAGGGAAAAAGCGTCACATTCAAGGAGACCCTGAATGTGACGCCAGTCTCCTGTAGCCAACAGGATGGGAACCGGGGTGTGGAGACCCCGTATTTGACCCACGGGAAAATGGGTCAAATCTGGCGGGGATCGGGGCGGCAGTACCGCCCGCGATCCTATTCGTAAACCGGCGTGCCCGTGGTCGCGAGCTCGGGCCAGTATTGGATCACATTGGTGCCCTGCAGCGGCTGTTGATAGCCTTTGTGACAGGTTTTACACGCCGCTTTTGGCGCATCCCCATGCAAATGACCAAGGCGGTTCTCAGGATAAGTATCGCCCAATGGGATCAGATACTCGGTGTTCATTTCCTGAACCATTCCGATACCCAGCGATTCCGTGCCCCATTGCGGCGTCACTTGCTCGGGATCATAGAACGCCCGCGTATTGTGGCAGAAGACACAGTTCACACCCAAAGAATTGCTGACATAATTCATCAGCGCATAGGTGCGTTCTGCATTCTGAATGCCCGCTACATCCGGATCGGTGATGTCTTCATCGCTCCGGCTTTCCAAGCTGTGCACGCCAATCACTTCCCCATCTACCAAATACTTCTCAAGCGCATCAGAGGGCAAAGAGCTGTATTGGCTGAGCGGCGTGACCCGGTTCTGGTTCGACGACCATCCCGCAGTAGACGCGTTGACCGGCGTCACTTTGAACCAAATATCGCTGGGGACATTTTGTCCCCGATGACAGGTCATGCAGGTCACACCAACTTCTTTATTGGCGTTGACATGACCATCCCAGTTTTCGTTGATATTTTGGGTCATTTGGATCATCCGGCGGGCCACAACTTTGGTGTAGAGTGTATCTTCACCATAGGTTTCGACATCGCCATCCCCGTGACAATAAGCGCAGCCTTCTTCGGGCGCTACCCAGCGGGTCATCGCCGCCATCACCCGGTTGAAGTTATCCTCTGTGACATCCCCCAACACTTGCACGTTTTCATAGATGTCTTTTGCCAGCGCATCGCCAGCCTCAGGGATATAAGGCTCATCCTCGATCAGCTCGGCAATATCAGGATCCGGAATAGCCAGTTCGGCTTTAAATTCCGGCACTGACATACCCGTGCCGCGCGGCCCGGTTTGCAGACTGTCCGTGGCATAGGGTTGCCCCCAGGCCACGATCATGATCGCTACAAAAACAGCCCCGCCTAAGGCGCCAACCAGAATGCCAGGCCCAAATACATCTTTCGGGTTCTCGCGATTCCATTTGTTAAACCAATTCGGAAGCATGCTATAACTCCTTGCCTATAAAGGCTTCGTATGAGCCATAGCTGTCATAGCCATACGAGCCGTCATACATAGGCGCAAAGTTATGCTCTTGTGCCCAGATGAACCAGTTATCGACAACCGTGCCGGTGAGAAGGATCCCAATACCACCCGTGATCGGGGTGAGCACTGCAAACCACCATGCCCAGCGGTGAATACCCTCCATGGTCGCGTTAAAGCCCATCGTCCAGCGCCAGAAAAGGGCTGCACGCTCAGAGGCGGTGCCGCGATCATAAATCTGCTCAAGCTCGCGATCGCCGCCGAAACGGGTCACCGCCAGAATGGTCGCCCCATGCATGGCGAACAGCAGAACCGAGCCATAGAGGAAGACAATCGACAGACAATGGAAGGGGTTATAATAAAGGTTGCCATAACGAATTGAGAACGCAGTGGTCCAATCGAGATGCGGGAAGATGCCATAAGGCACAGCCTCAGACCAGCTGCCCATCAGGACGGGCCGGAACAAGCCAAGCACCAAGAACAACCAAATCGCACTGGCGAAGGCCCAAGCCACATGTTTGCCCATCTTTTGCTCTTGCGCCAAAAGATAGGTACGCATCCACCACGTGCAAACCGAAACC
>JAACDM010000055.1 GCA_009936795.1 Verrucomicrobiaceae bacterium
CTGAATGAGTGGTTCAATGTCTCGGGAGAGCCTGTGCATGCGCTTGTTGATACTCAGGTCCCCTACGTCACAGGCACCGACAACTTTTATTTGGGTGACCTGTGTGTGAGTGGTGACGCTGATATCGAGATTGCGCAGGTAGCCGTCTACACCATCGCACTGACTGAATCGCAGATCATGGGCTTGTCGGCCGGCGTTCTCGATAGGATTGACAATGGCATGACCGGTGGTGGCGGCACGGCAGAAATCACGGGCGTGTCTCGGAGTGCAGTAGGCGTATCGTTGGTATTGCCTGAAGGCACCACTTACGACATCGAGTATTCTCTCGACCTGATCAATTGGGATCTTATAGCCTACGACGTGACCGGATCCTACGATGACACAGACGTCACCCGCGCCGCTGCGGCGAATGGCTTTTACCGTGGAATCTTGAAGTGATATTAAATTGAAGTCATGGAGTTTACTTCATGTGGAAAGCAACGCCTGGCGTTGCTTTCATTTTTTTAGAATCCAGAAATGTTATGATTTCACAAGGTATGGGCCGGAAAGTGTTGGGGCTATGGCACTTGGCGCTGGTGGCTGCTTGTTCGGGTCTGTCTCTAGCCAATCCGATTATTTCAGAATTTGCGGCTTCACCCGCAGAAGGTCTTGTCGATTCGGACGGCGACGCCTCTGATTGGATTGAGCTGAGCAACCACGAGTCAGATTCCGTTGATTTGTCCGGCTATTATCTGTCCGATGATGTCGCGACACCAACCAAGTGGCAGTTCCCCGAGGGGGTCATGCTAAGTGCCGATGGCTATTTGCTAGTCTTTGCCTCAGGCAAGGATCGCGTCAGTCCGGTGGAGGAATTGCACACTAATTTCCGCCTAGCCAGCGGAGGCGAGTCTCTGGGGCTGTTCGCTCCTGATGGTGTCACCGTTGTTCACGAATATCAGCCAAGCTATCCCAGGCAATTTTCTGGGGTCAGCTACGGCATTAATGGCGATTCCGAGGGTTATTTCAACCACCCGTCTCCAGGAGAGGCCAACACGCCCTTGTCTTACATCGGCATTGTTGCGGATACTCGGTTCAGCGTGGACCGAGGCTTCTTTGATGACCCTATTCAGGTCGATATCACGACGAGCACGGAAGGCGCTGCCATTTATTACACGACGGATGGAAGCAAGCCGGATCTTGGGACGATATTCTCGGGTCCTAACGGAACGCTTGTTGAAGGGCCAGTGGTTATTGATAAGACGACCGTCCTTCGAGCGGCAGCATTCAAGGATGACTTTCAACCTTCAAACACGGATACTCAGTCGTATATCTTCATTGAAGATGTGATCCGACAGCCGGATCAACCCGAAGGCGCACCCGAACGTTGGGGGACGCGAGTGACGGACTACGAGATGGATCCGAGAGTGGTCGATGATACCGCCTATTCGAAAGATCTGCGAAAGGGCTTTCAAGATATCCGAAGCATGTCGCTCGTCGTTGAATCCGATGACTTCTTCGGTAGAAGCGACGGTATCTATGCGAATCCGCAGCAAGATGGTCGCGAGTGGGAGCGTGAGATTTCGATGGAATTGATCAATCCTGATGGCAGCCCAGGATTTCAGATCGATTGTGGAATTCGCATTCATGGGAATGGGTCGCGAAGCCCGGGTGGTCAACCGAAGCACGGCTTTCGGGTGGAGTTTCGTGGAGACTATGGAGAGGGTACCTTAAAGTATCCGCTCTTTCCTGAATCTCCCGTGACGGAGTTTGATAATCTCATCCTACGTTCGCAGAATGCCCATGGCTGGACACGGAGTTCACAGATCTCAAATAACGTGGGCACCAGTGAACGTGAACAGTCGCAATACATTCGTGATAGCTTTGCTAGAGATTTGCACACGGCCATGGGACATCAAGGAGGTGAAGCCACGTTTGTTCATCTCTTCATCAATGGCTTATACTGGGGACTCTACAACCCGGTGGAGTATCCCCGCGAGTTTCATGGCGAGCAACACTTCGGCGGCAGCCCGGAAGATTACGATTCGATTAATCGCAGGCCTGTTGCAAATGGTGGCAAAGGGTCTCATGCGATTGATGGCACCAAAGACGCCTGGGCCGCTATGCAAGAGCTGGCGGACTCTGGTCTGGAAACGCCGGAGAAACTCGCTGCCATGCAAGAGCACATGGATTTGGACAATCTCATCGACTACATGCTTGTCCACCAATACTTGGGAAGCCGGGACGGACCGGAAGTGTGTCACTCTAATAACATGCGCGCCCTCCGTCGTACTCGGGGGGAAACTCCAGGTCAGTGGCAATGTTATCTATGGGACATGGAGGCAAGTATGTTTGAAATTAATGTCACGCGAAACATCAATGTTGACGACCCTGACACGTTGGTGAGGGTCTATACGAAACTTCGAGAGAATCCGGAGTTTCTCATGCGCTATGGCGATCACGTGCATCGTCATTTCTTCAATGATGGCATCATGACACCTGGGCCGGCGGCGGCTTTGTGGGAGAAGCGCGCTAGAGAAATTTTTAATGCTATCGTTGGTGAATCGGCACGTTGGGGTGACTTTCGGCGGTCAAGTCGGCCCTTCACTAGGGACGCTGAATGGATGGACGAAAGGATGCGTTTGTTAAATGAATATTTCCCATCGCGGGCGCGGTTTCTTGTCAGGGAGTTTAAGGAAAACGGACTCTACCCAGAAACCATTGCTCCGCATTTCAACCAGCACGGCGGTGAAGTAGAGGCAGGTTTCATCCTCACCATGGAAGCGGGAACGATCTTCTCGCCACAGCCTGGCAACTTCTACTACACCCTTGATGGGACGGACCCAAGGCTTCCAGGCGGTGGGCTCTCCGCGTCCGCTATTCTCAATGAAAGCGGCGTCGCACTCACCACCAGCACCACCGTTAAAGTCCGCTTGAGAGATGGTGATGCTTGGAGCGCTTTGAATGAGGCCTTCTTCTATGTCGATGCTCTACCCGCGAGTGGCGATAACATCGTTATCAGTGAGATTATGTATCATCCGGCAGAGGAATCTGATGCCGAGTATATCGAACTGCAGAATATGAGCGATCAACGTGTTCATCTACGGGGACTGCACTTACAAAGGGTGGGTGGCGAAGGCGTTGAGTTCAGTTTTGATCAATCAGAGCTGGCTCCGGGAGAAGTCTTGTTAGTGGTGAGAGACCCTGAAGCATTTGCTCGCGCTCACGGCGATGATGTCGCGCTCGAAGGCGTCTGGTCTGGTGGGTCTCTGAGCAACAACGGGGAAACCATCACGTTGAAACACAACCGCACGACGTTATCGATAATCCACTACAATGATAGTAATTCATGGCCAGTGGAGGCGGATGGCCAAGGCATGAGCCTGACACGAAACGGTTCTGAATGGCAGGCTTCAGTGCCGTCTCCTGGAGTGACAACCCCTTCGCAAGGGCCACCGCCCGAGACCTTCAGGATCTCGTCGATCACGCGAACGGAGGGAATGGTTCTCATACAATGGCCAATGGTGGAAGGGGCGACGGATCAGGTAGAGTTTAGTCAGACGCTCGACGGCATTTGGGAAGTAAGAGAGATGCTTTCTTCTAGTGAAGGACTTTTCGAAGAGGCTATTGGTCGTTCCGGAGACGGCTTCTATAGAGTGGTTCGAACCCCGACACCGTGATCACCTACGTAGAATCTTGAAGCAACTCACGACATCTGTTGGAATCGAGGAAAGTGATGTTTTCTAAAATCGTTCACTGATCACAGGCCCGTTTTGAGAACTGACCGTTCCAGTGTCATGAAATTACCCTTAAGTCGAACTATTGTATTGATAGGATCATGTGTCTGACTCAGGGCAGCCTGGGCACAAATGTCGAAACAACCCTGCTGATATAGCCTCTGAGCCCTAACTCCCTCAGACTCTTCGTTTAAGTGACTATGAGGCTCCCTTTTTTAAGTGAGTATCTGTTGCGGATTCCTCACCGAAACTTCGCATGATTCATTAGCCCGACTAGACTCGTCCCGCCATGTTTGCTGCACTCGCTTTCAGAATCCACCGGTTTCAGCAATCACGGCTCGCCTACGTTCTGAGTTTCCTACTTATCACGCTCCAACGGTCACCGGTCATTACGTATTTGGCGAAGTTCCAACAGATGCTCGGCAAGCCGATCGTTCAAGTCGCTCGGGTAGGAGTGCCATTGGTAGCCTACATTGGTGGAACGCACGCGGTGACCGGTGCGACTGGGGTGATTCCTGCTGGCGGTTCCGCCAATCCTGCGGAAGCTGTAGTCGGTGAGAGCTTTGTGTGGGTCTTTCGTGCCACCGGCAATGACGTGCATGCGACCTCGTATTCAGTGAATGGTTTACCCGCAGGTATGGAGAAATCCCAACAAATACTCAATGGCGGTGTGAGTAGCTTCGCCGGCGTGCCAGAGGAAGTCGGGACTTTCGCCGTGGAGATCATTGCTTGGCGTCGGGAGAATCAGAGAGGAACGAGAACTCCCGCCTATGAGCTCACCTTAAATGTTGTTCCAGGAGACCCGCCGACCATTGCCGCACAACCAGAGGGCGGCGTGTTTGATCTCGGTGCTGATGTAAGACTCGGAGTCACAGCTGAAGGTCATGGGCTTCACTATCGCTGGCACAGGGATGATGAGAAAATTTCGAGCACAGTTAAAGCTTGGATTGATGAAAATACCGCTCGGCGCGTTCTCGTGCCGACTGAAGATCTGGGGCGGAGTTGGCGTAGTGATCTTGAGTTCGATGACAGCGCGTGGTTGTCCGGTTCTGGAGGCATTGGTTATGAACGTTCCACCGATGACATTTTAGCCCCATTTATTGGCATTGATGTGGAATCAGAGGCGTTCAATAAACGCACGTCGACGATGGTGCGCATTCCATTTGAACTGAGTGAGGATGACCTTGATCGGCTTAACGATCTCAAGCTGCGTGTCCAGTATGACGATGGTTTCATCGCCTTCCTGAACGGCAGTTCCGTTGCTAGTGTGAATGCGCCTTCGTCGCTCTTTCTTTCCTGGAATTCGAAAGCCACTGATAGTCACGGTGATGCTGCAGCAGTCGAGTTTGTGGAAATCGATCTCAGTGAGCACGTGGATTCGTTGAAAATCGGACCGAACTTGCTGGCCATTCAGGCGCTCAATGAATCTGCAAATAGCTCCGGCTATTTGCTCAACGTGGAATTGTTAGGTGGTCGTAATGTGGATAGTCCTGTTCTTGAGCTCACTGATCTCACAGAGGCGGATACGGGAGGCTATACGGTTGAGGTCTCAAATAGTTCCGGGAGTCTGGTCAGTGAAACGGCAAAGATTGCCATTAGTGGGTCAGGTGCCTCGGGCTATATCGCTTGGATGGAACGGCATTGGCCAGACGCCCCGAACATCGAAGCGACTGCCGAGGCTCAAGATCCAGACGCTGATGGTCTTATCAACCTCTTTGAGTATTACTATGATAGTAATCCGCTGAAGGCTGATTCTTCGGCTGCGCCTACCGCTGTCATGAAGCGCATCGGTAAGGGCAAACAGGTCGTTGTGAGATTCCCGTCAGGCGTGGCAACGGACTACGCTCCGATCTACGAAATCAGTAATGATTTGCAGGCGGACACGTGGCAAGTTCTTGAGAACGGTATCGATGGTGTGGAAATCGAAAGTAGCGACCTGAAATCAATTATTCGGCTTCCAGTGAACGAAACGAGCCGCTATATAAGGCTAAGGCTTCAATTGAGCCAGTGAACTTCAAGGTCTTATGAAGTCAGGGACTACCGCCATCATCCTGTTGAGACAATGCTTCGAGCCCTATTCACCCACACATTCTGCTAATTACCTCTATTGATATGAATACCTTGTTAAAAATACTTATGGCCATTGGCCTGATCACCGCGACTACCATGGCTCAGCGCGATTTCGTAAGTGGGAATAATGAGCGCATCGAGCCTGAAGATCTAGACTTCGAGATGGGAGTGGCAGCCATTCCGGATAGAGCCCTGTTCGAGAAGTTGTCTTATCAAGGTCCCGATGCAGGACGAGACTCCTACTTGGCCGGAATAGAGTTTGTGAAGTTCATTTTAGCGACACCCGAGACCACAGGAGGCAAGGTCTATTTCATGAACACCAAGAATTACAAAGGCCACCCGCCATTCATGGGTGAGGTCGGGTTGAGCCGAGGCCGCGGTCGACCAAGTGGCGTGCGTGGAGCCATATGCTACATGCCACGCTTGAAGGCTCCGAACGGTGATTCTGGCCTCTACATCTTCGACTTTCAACCTCGCGACTCCTACACGTTCGAGGAAATCCAATCCTATCATGCTACCTTGGTTGCGAGGGCTCCGATGCTCAAAGGTAAACTCGCGTTTCATCCGTTAGAAGGAAATCTTGATCAGTATGAGACGGATAAGACCAAGTACGAGGCGGCAAAGTTGCCAGTCTATTTGGACTCTGACAAGCGTACGAATATTGTCTACCTTCCTCTGAATCTGGGTGAGTCGTTTGGGCTTCTTCGTATCATGGATGAAGACACTCGTCCTTCTCCTCGCGATATTGTCATCTGCAAGACTTTGCCGAATCAAATGCCAAGGATGGCTGGCGTGATTTCTGAGGTGCGCCAGACACCGCTCTCTCATGTGAATCTGCGCGCTATCCAAGACAAAGTCCCCAACGCGTATATCAATGGGGCTCTCGACAAGGAAGCTATCATGTCACTTGTTGGCAAACTGGTAAGTTATCAGGTCACGTCCCAGGGATACAAGTTACGTGAAGCTACCAAGGCCGAAGTCGACAACCATTTCGAGGCCATCCGACCTGCCGAAGGCCAATCGCCCAAGCGTGATCTTTCCGTGGATAAGATCAGTCCGCTCAAAGACATCAAGTTCGATCAGTCGGGAAGTTTCGGTGTCAAGACGGCCAATTTGGCTGCCCTGAGCACCTTCAAGTTTCCTGAAGGCACTGTCCCGGACGGGTTTGGCATCCCATTCCATGTCTATGATGCTTTCATGAAGCACAATGACTTCTACGCCAGGGCAGACAAGTTGATCAATGATACCGAGTTAAAAGAGAAGCGTCGCGAATTGGAACGCGCCTTGAAGAAGTTCCGCAAAGCCATTGAAGGCGGCGACATGCCAGACGAATTGAATACAGCCCTAGCCAAGCTTCAAAAATCTTACCCAGCCAAGCAATCGATTCGCTGTCGTTCTAGCACCAACAATGAAGACCTGCCTGGCTTTAGCGGTGCGGGTCTCTACGATTCCTTTACCCATAAGCCCGACGAAGGCCACCTCTCCAATACCGTCCAACAGGTGTTCGCTAGTCTATGGAATTTCCGCGCCTTCGAAGAGCGCGAATTTTACCGTATCGATCACAAGGCTGCTGCTATGGGGGTGCTCGTACATCCCAACTTCAAAGGCGAGAAGGCCAACGGCGTCGCCGTGACTGAAGACGTGCTCTACGAATCCCAAGGGTTCTACTATCTCAACACCCAGATCGGTGAAGACCTGGTCACGAACCCCGACGAAGATTCTAGCCCGGAAGAACTTTTGTTAGGTTGGTACGAAAGAGATGGCCAAGAGATTGTTCGCGCTTCCAAGGAAGCATCGAAAGGAAAGTCGCTCCTGAGCGACGAGCACCTCACCCAATTACGGGACCACCTAGGGACGGTTCACAGCCAATTTGCCAAGCTCTACGAGCGCGACCCTGATGACCTGAAGTTCGCCATGGAGATCGAGTTCAAGATCGACAAGGCCGACAAGCTCGTCATCAAACAGGCAAGACCCTGGGTGTTTTGAAGAGCTGCGTTCCTGCTAATCTGTCTCTTTGATTCGGAGGTTTCGAAACAGGACCTTACCCGCTTTTGCCTTGTGGACCTGAAGTCCGAAGAAGCCCTTGCCGTAGGTGCCGTCGTCTACCCAATGGGCTGCAGGGATGCCGTTTACCCAGGTCTTCACAACATTCCCCTGGGCTTGGATTGTCAGGCGGTTCCATCCCGTGGGATCGATCGCTCTCCGAATTGCTTGATGTTCTTTCAGCCAAAGCGGGTAGAAATAGCCGCCGCATGATTGTCCGTATACACCGCCAGACCATCCGCGATCTCCTTCAATTCCTTCCATCTCGGCCTGTGGCCCATACACCTCGATGCGATCTTTCTTCTCTCTCGCTGCCGCGCGGAACATCACGCCCGAGTTGAGATTGACCTCCCATTTCAGTTCGCAGGTGAAGACGAAATCGGTGAAGTCCGCCTTGTCCGTGCAGAGATAGGTGCTTGGTGTGCCTGGAACGCAGGTCCCGACGATCACGCCATCCTTTACCTCGAAAGTCGCATTGCCACCTTTCGGCGTCCATCCTGAAAGATCTTTACCGTTGAAGAGTTCCACGGAGCCATCGCCTAGGCTCGGTTCCTTGTCTTCATTCAACAACATCTCTTCCGCTTTCGGGGCGTTCTTCTGCTTCTTGTACTTCTCATGCCAATCGCCCTGGCTGGGGTCGAGTGTTCCGGCCCCAGCAGTCATGCCTCCTAGCAGGGATGATACACCTGCTAGGGCTATGATTAGCTTTGCGAGTTGATGGATTCTCATCGGTCAATCAGGCGATTTCGTGCAATGTGAATTTACGCTTCGTTCTTGAGCGTCTCGAACAACTCCAGGCCCTCAGCAGGCTTGAGACCGTCGTGAACCACGCCGCTCACGGCTTTGATCATGGCGACTGGTGCTTCTGACTGAAATACATTGCGGCCCATATCGACCCCCGCAGCGCCGCATTGGATCGCATTGTAAGCCATTTCTAGGGCCTCGATCTCGGGGAGCTTTTTGCCACCTGCGATGACAACCGGCACGGGTGTTGCGGCGACGACGTTCTCAAAACCTTCCGTGTAGTAGGTTTTGACAATGCTGGCACCGTTCTCGGCACCCACTCGGGAAGCGAGGCCAAAGTAACGGGCGTCGCGAGCCATGTCTTTGCCAACTGCGGTGACGCACATGACCGGGATATCGTATTTGTTTCCGAGGTCTACCAATCGGCTGAAGTTGGCGATGGTTTTGGATTCGGTAGCCGCGTCGCCGATGGAGATCATGGCAGCAAGGGCGGAGGCGTTCATGCTGATCATTTCTTCTTCGCCGAGCAAGACGTTGTGATTCATTTCTGTTAGGATCGTCGTGCCAGTGTCAGCTCGTAGGCAGACAGGCTGCGTGTTCTCCGCTGGGATCATGGTGCGGATAGTCCCACGGCAACCCATGAGACAATCGGCATGCTCTGCAAGAGGCGCGATGTTCAAGTCGATGCGCTCCAGACCAGATGTAGGACCCATGAGGAAACCGTGGTCGAAGGCCAGCATAACGGTGCGACCTGACTTGCGGTTAAAGATCCGTGACATGCGGTTCTTGAGGCCCCAGGGCATGCTGTTCATGCCTTTGAGATAGAACTTGCTCGTGTCTGCGGGTGAATTGAGGCCGAAGTTGTCGCCGTCTCTGATGTCATCTAGGTCTGCCATGTGTCTTGATTAGTTTATGGTTAGTATTAAATCGTTGGTTAGGAATCTAAAGCGCGGGCAATCAGTTTCATGCCTGGCCAAAGACGAGGGATGACTCCGCTTCGGTGACTCGCTCAGTCACCTGACGTAGCATCGCTTTGGCCTGGGACTGATAGAATTCGGTGAATGGCATTGTCATGAATTGGTGACTCGCGACCGTTCATAAAACATCTTTTCAACCTTAGGAGTTTGGTGATGTCTTTGAACGCCTGATCTGTATTGGATCAAGCGAGGCTTGTCCTCGTATGCTTACGTGACAATCACTCATTTCAATCTAATTTTAGCCTTTCTAGACGGAAAACATGCCTACTTGCGAGATTATCAGTTCTGGGCCTGATCGATCAGCCCACAA
>JAACDM010000056.1 GCA_009936795.1 Verrucomicrobiaceae bacterium
CCCCTCCTATCCCTAGCAATGCGGCGAATTTGACACCATGGACGAAAAGCAATTTCCTAGCAGGCCACCTCCCGGGCGCGCCCGGGGAAGGAAATAGATGAAAATCAACAACTTACAGCAAGGATCGCTGGTCCAGTTTCATAAGAGTTGACGGTCCTCTAGTTGGGAGAAGGCTTCCTCCCGAAGACTCGAATCGTGAATTTCCTCAGCTCAGCGTTCCGCGTGCTCGAAGCCCATAGCCAACTGATGAGTGGCGATGTCCGCAACGTAGTGTTTCGGGTTTTCCACCGCAAGCATGCTTTCTACAGAGGCCGTGGTCAACCGCACATCGACTCCCATCATTCCCTTGATCAGACCTCGAGTCAGCACTTCACTATCGTCTTGTTGTTGCAGCCAGGACATGGCGGCTTCGGAGTCGTCGCTGACATAACCCGACAGCGCCATCGCTTGAAGTCGTTCCCGATCATAGGGGGATTCATTGACACTTGCTGCCTCGATAGCAGCCAATCCATCTAGGCGTCCCCAGGCTTCCAAAAACGGCTCACGCTATTTATGTCTGCTTGACCAATCTTCACTGAGAGCTTCCCAGGCAGCGCCGGCGTTATGGAGATCCAATTGCCTGAGGATCCTGGCAAAGAGCGTAGCTACTTTGGTTGGTTCGGTGATCGTGTGAAGTTTACGAATCGTAGCTTGAATACGTAGGGATGATGGTCGTGTTCGTTCGAGAACCAACCAGGATTGAGAATGCGATGTCTGATCGTGATCTGATGAGCAGGCACGGACGATCGGCTTGTCGGTATCGAGTGGTGTCTTCGCAGGTTGATTGATCGATTGAAGTCCAGCAGCGAGCAGACAAGTGAGCAAGAGAACGACAACTAGCAGTGGAAGGATCTTCACACCCATGCACTCCGTCGAAGCGGGCAGTTCGTTACAACGGTTTTGAACTTTTTTCAGCGATAAACCTAGATCATTCCGCCCGCCGGGTTCGACTCCATAGAGTTGTCACAGCTCCTCTTCGACTTGTTGATCCTTGTTCGGAATTATGATTCGGACAAGTGACCTCATTTCGTTTGGTGATGAGGCGACGATTCAATCTACCATACCACGTCCGGTCGTCCGCCCTTTGAAGTGGCAGCCATTGTATCCACCGTAGTTAGGTGTTCGAGTTCGCTTTCTCCGTCTGTCGAAGAATCAATTACTGGCGTCAGTCCCTGCCGCAATCCTCACAAAGAGACGCTTCTGATCAGGAGCGCTGTCTACAAACCGGACCACTGTGGTTGTGCCATCGTCAGAGATGGTCGTTCCAGAGGAAATCGTTCGAAAAGTCTCCAGGTCGTTCGAAAATTCGACACCGAATGTGATGTGATCGGCCATGCTTGAGGCGATCCGGGCATCGATGGCTCCAAACTCTGAGCCACTGGAGGAAATGCTAAAGAGCACAATCTGATCCGTGTAATCGTCTTGGCTATTGTTAGGCTCACCCCCGGTTAACAATTCGATAATGGTGGGTACTCCATCGTTGTCTAGATCCGCATTCGGAGACAACACTTCCGTACTGACACCAGCTGGCCACGGTTGTCCCACACTCCCCAGGGCTTCGATGACGACATGCGCATTTTTTTCAATAATATCGGTGATATTCACCGTCACCGCGGCTTGACTTGTTTGCCCGTTGCTCGTTGCCGTGACCGTAAGTTGATAAACCGGCTTCGTCTCATGATCGACGAAGCCGTTGACGACCATTTCACCGGAGGGATGGATTGAGAAAAGTGCAGAGTAAGCTCCACTGATCGCATAAGTAATTGTTCCTCCGCTGCTAGCAGAAACCGTTCCGATGGTGGTTCCCGGATGACTCAGCTCCACCAAATCAAAGCTGTAGGCATCGCTGTTAAATTTGGGTTTCGAATCGTCCGGTGGAAGCGTCAACTTTCCTCCATGAAGTTCATAAAGGAGAGCCAGAGCGGCTGTATAACCGGCATTGTAATCTAGCGCCACTTCGTTGGCTTGATAATCGTTGCGATCATCTTGATAAGAAGCACCATCGTTAGGTTGGCCGGGCCCTCCGACTAGAGCACCCCAAAGTACGTGCTGATTATTGGTAGGACTATGAATGTTGTTCGTCTGCGAGCCGTGAGCTGCTCGGTGATGCGGATTGATCGGAGGATTGTCTCCAAAACCAACCACGTAAGATCGTTGCTCCGGATTGTCTCCCAATGCGTAGTTTATTTGTGTTTCGCCTAGGGCCCGATATTGGCCATCATGATCACGGACGGTATCTGCATACCAAAGGGCAAGAAACGCCGTATTGGCTGAGTAACGAAGAGAGCCCCATTGATCGAGGTGCGCTTGACCACCAGGAGAGTAATGAATGCGTTGTCCATTGTAGCCTACCGACCAATAATCCAGCCATTCCTCCGCATACTCTCTATACTTAGCTTTACCCGTGATGGCCGTGAGGAGGACGACAGATCCGTATTTCTTATCATCCCAATTCATGGTCCAATGGAAGTTTCCATGTGCCGTGGATGATTGAAAAGCAGTTTCATGATATTCGCTAAAATACTGTTCCGCTTTGTCCAAGTAGGCCTGTTCTCCAGTAGCCCGGTGAAGCCACAGGGCACCCCAAACCAGTTCGTCCTGGTAACCCGACCACGAGTTGTAGAAGCTTGTGGCATCATTAATAGCCTCCACATAGCGGCCTCGGTAAGTATCGGCGAACGTGTAAAGAGCGCGGGCGTGATCGAGCAACTCTGCGGAGTAAGCCGCGTCTTCCGGCGCGAAGGCAAGAGAAGCGGCCGCCAATGCCGCCGCCGACTCCACCGTTAGTTCGGATCCCGGGACGTCACGGGTGACTTTGTAGGCTGGACGGTTCATGGTCATGTTCTCCGGCGGTCCCCAGAACGCGTGATCCAGATGTCCTGAGCCAACCTGACCGTAGAACGCTAACGTATCTCCATTTCCGTCGCGCACGTGCGCCCGGATCAGGTAATCAGTTTCCCACCGGAGAAGGTCGAGGAGTTCATCGTGTTGGCTAATCTCGATCCATGCATTTCGTTGATCAACGAGACTCCAGCCAAGAATTGTGAAACTAAACGCCCCAGGGAATCCAAACTTCACGTGGTCACCCGCATCATAAAAACCTCCCGTCAGATCGATACCTTCCGCGGCGCCGTCATTGAGCGCAGAATCTCCGCGCCATTCGACTCGAAAGTCTTCGGGAAGGTCACCCGATCGCTGGGCATTGTAGAAAAACAGACTCTTTTCCATGGCCTCCGCGTAGTTGAAGTCGCCTGTCTGCGTGCGGCCGTCTCCAGGGAAGGCGGGTTCCGGATCCGGGATCCCGCTGTCTGTGTCGTTTTGATTCGGCTCGCTACCACTGTCGCCCGGGTCATGAGGCTCATGATCATGATGGCCTGGGTCATGAGAATCACCGTCCAAGAACTGTCCGCTTACCGTACTGTTAGAGATCGTCGTATCGTTGCTGTTGCTTGCCTGAATTCCGAACGCAACCGTTTCCCCAGCTGCAATGGCAGCATTCCAGGAAGCATCCGTGAAGGTGAAACGGTCACCGATCTTACTGCCATTAGTTGCGTTCCAGAAATTTGTCAGTGTCACTCCAAGATCGAACTCAACCGTCCATCCGCTAATCGGCGACGTCCCGTTGTTGGTGATCTCGACATCGGCGACATAGCCCGATCCCCAATCATTCACGACATTGAGATGAACGCTGACTAGCGAGTCACCACCATGATCCGGAACAAGGCCCGGCTCGCCAATGTCAAACTCCGGGTAGTTCCCGGCACCATCGGCGGGATTTCCTGAACCGGTTCCGTCGCCGAAATCGAGATCACTCGCTGAAAAGAAGACCTCCCCGGCCGGGTCAATCCGTTGCCAGATGACGTAGAGGATGTGGCGACCGCTGCGCTGGGGAAACTCGACATTGAATCGGTAAAGGTGACCGTCACGAACCACGTGATCGGCTCCAGGAAGCGGTTCGAGATCATCCCAACCGAGCGGCTCGGAGGGAGTCCACCCAGCCTTGGTGATGTAGGCGAGAAAGTAGCCCGGGTCATGAGGCACATGAGCGTCGAACACCACCGGATAAGTTCCCGGATTCACCGAGGTGGTGGGCCAATCGTCCCTTACTAGATTGAGTCCCGCATACTTGTCCCGGCCGGCCCCAGGAAGTTGGCCGTCCTGAATCTGTTCCTGATAAGGAGCCAAGTTATCGCCATCGTAGTCGGGAACTAGGAGACTGGTTTCGTGCCAATCGTAGAATGCCTGGGTACCTGCGACCGCAAGCGCGGCCTCTGATGCAGACCGTTGGGGTGTCTCAGGGTTTTCTTTAAAAATGAGGTACCCGCGGCTGATCGGGTCACCCACTGAGCCGTGACCAAACAGGGGAATCGAAGTGGGCAGGAAAACCGATACTAACGCTGCCGTGAGTGCAAGACCACGACGCCACCGAGAATGAACGGGGTCCATATTACTGAACAAGGGGAGACTGAGATTCATTGGTAGAAAAAACCTGAGCCAACCTTCGGCTCAATCGTATATAACGATCTAAATGAGGCCAATCTTTCATCAACAGTTGAGCGGATGTTTATTAAGCGAATGTTAACTTAATCTGAATACTAGGCGCTTAGGCCTGAGGAGGAACAGAAAGTGAAGTGGTAGCTCCAAACGGAGCCATGTAGCTATTGAGATTTCGAAGGCTCGTCTGCGGTGATCAACCCAAGTAAAACAGACGAAATGAAGCGAAAGAG
>JAACDM010000460.1 GCA_009936795.1 Verrucomicrobiaceae bacterium
CTAGTTACTTCATGCGATATTCAGATTACTCGTGGAAGGACAATGAATTCTAGCTAAGATTTAGGGATGTCATGGCCACGTCGCCTCATTCGCATGTTCGTTCTGGCCATCATAACCCTTGTCACTACCTTCGCGTGCTTGGTTGGCTGTATGGTGGTGAAGCAAGATGAGATGATCTACATGCCCCGCTCCTATAGCAGCGCGGATGAGCGTCAGTTTGAGCGTGATGGATTGCAAGAACTATCATTCATTCAGCCCGCAGGCAATCAAACGGCTTACTGGCTTGCTTCACGCCAGGGCAATCCAGATCCCTTCATCTGGCTCGTCTTCTCAGGAAACGGAGGATGCGCTACAGATTACCTTAGCCTTGCACAGGCAGGGCCAGCTACTTGCGGTTGGCTCTTTGTCGACTACCCAGGTTACGGGGCATGCGAAGGCAAACCGAACCCTGATTCCATTCGTACGAATGCCCTGGGAGCTGCCGATGCCTTGGCGTTGCACCTAGGCAAGACGCCGGAAGACGTTCGGTCTCGCCTTGGAACTTTCGGCCATTCCATCGGATCAGCCGTGGCCTTGGACTCAGCGGTCGAGATGGACTTGAAACAGGTCGTTATTGTCGCGCCATTCACATCCATGAAAGACATGGCGGCAAACTACGTCACCCCGCTGTTCACCTTCCTTCTCAAGCATCGTTTCGATAACAGAGCCACCATGAAAGAGTTCATCGGTCAAGGTGGCCACGCAACGATCTTTCACGGGGCTGCCGACAACATCATTCCTAGTTCCATGGGTCGCGAGCTCGCCACTCTTGGCGGAGGAGCAGCGACGTTTATTGAGGTAAAAGGCTCGGGACACAATGATATTATCGCTAGAGCCGAGAGCGAGATTGCTGAGGCACTGTCACCAAACTAACGACACGGCGACCGACCAGCGAGTCAGTGAAGAACGCTCATTCTCCGGTTGCAGGGATTCCGAGTCTCTACTAGGGACCATTACGTATCCCTACTAGATGAGTTCTCATAAGATCAAGCTCTACAATCCGGGTCCGATCAATGTGTCGGACAAGACTTACGAAGCCATGGCCGAGCCGATGATCGGGCATCGCGGCAAGGAGTTTCAGTCCCTCTATGCTGATTGCCAGCCACTACTTCAGGCTTTCTTTGAGACAAAGAACCCGGTGTTTCTCAGCACCTCATCTGCGTGGGGTGTGATGGAAGGAACCATCAGAAACTTGGTCGGAAAGAAAGTGCTCAACTGCTGCTGCGGTGCCTTCTCAGACAAGTGGCTGGACGTGTCTCTCCGCTGCGGCAAGGAGGCCGAGGCCCTCACCTCAGAGTGGGGACAACCAATCGACCCAGCAGCGCTCGACGCCAAACTAGCCACCGGCGAGTTTGATACTGTCACTCTGGTTCATAGCGAGACTTCAACCGGTGTGCTGAGCAATTTGGAGGAAATTGCAGCCGTACTGAATAAATATCCCGATGTGTGTAGCGTTGTCGACACGGTGTCGTCTTTCTCCACAGTGCCTACTCCCGTAGACGCACTTGGCATCGACGTCATGCTAACAGGTTCGCAGAAAGCGCTAGCCTTGCCGCCTGGTCTTGCCATTTTCACTTGCTCAGATCGTGCGTTCGCAAGAGCCAAGCATCAAAAGGATCGTGGCTACTACTTTGACTTCCTAGAATTTAAGAAGAACCACGAGAAAGACATGACCCCGAGTACGCCTTGCATTTCCTTGATCTATGGATTGCGGGCCAAGCTTCGCGAGATCGAGGCTGAGGGGATCCAGAATCGTTACAAACGCCACGCCAAGTTGAATGCCAAGGTCCATGCTTGGGTTGAGAAACACGGCTACGATTTCTTTGCCCCAGAGGGCTACCGCTCAAAGGCCCTGACCTGTGTCGCTAATAACAAAGACACCGATATCCCTAACCTGATAAAACTCTTGCGCGAGAACCACTCGCTCATCATCGATGGCGGCTACGGTAAAGTGAAAGGCAAGACCTTCCGAATCTCGAATATGGGAGATGAAACGGAAGAGACGATGGACAGCGTGCTGAACGCACTCGACGATTCCTTGGCGAAGCTTTAGGCTTCGTGCATGATCGCCCGCCTGTTTATTTTTGTCGCCTTCGTCTGCTGTAGTTCTGCGAAGGCGCGTCCGAATATCCTGTTTATTCAGACCGACGACCAAGCACCCTGGGCTTTGGGCTTGGAACATGGGCAGGTGCGTACGCCGCACATGGATCGGCTCTTTTCCGAGGGCATGCGTTTGACAAATTGCTTCACGGTCACCCCCGTGTGTAGCCCCTCGCGAGCGAGCTTGATGACCAGCCGATACGGCTCAGAGCTTGGCATTACCGATTGGATCAATCGCCGAGTCGAACCCAAGTTGGGTTTGGCCCCAGACCTGCCCAATTGGGTTCGCCTTTTGAGGTCTAGCGGCTACCGGACAGCCTTGATTGGGAAATGGCACCTTGGAACCGAGGATGCCTTTCATCCATTGAACCTAGGCTTCGACTACTTCATGGGACACCGTGAAGGTGGTTGGCAAACAAAAGATCCCATTCTGGAGAAAGAGGGCGTCGATGTAAAACTACCAGGCCTGACCACCGACGTACTCGCCGATGAAGTCATCGACTACCTGGATCATCGGGATCCAGAGAAGCCCTTCTTGTTGTGCTGGCACACCCGTGCACCACACACCCGCTGGCTTCCGGTGGACGATGCAGACTGGGAGCCGTTCGCCGAGATCGATCCGGAGATCCCCAACCCAGAGTATCCCAAACTCAACACCAAGCGCGTGAAGCGCATGACCCGCGAGTACCTTGCTAGTGTCCATGGAGTGGATCGCAATCTTGGCCGAGTTCTGGCCAAACTCGATCAATTAGAATTACGAGAGGATACCGTAGTAATCTTCACCTCTGATCACGGCTACAGCATGGGCCACCATGGCATCTGGCACAAAGGCAACGGCCATTGGGTCCTCACGGAACCACCAGCAGCAACCGACAATATCCCAAAGAATCAGCGCCCAAATCTATATGACCAATCGCTACGCGTTCCCACAGCAATCCGCTGGCCTGGTAAGATCGATGTAGGCTCCTCTTACGATGGAACAGTGAGCAATCTTGATTGGTTCCCAACCATCCTCAAGATGGCCAAAGTCAAGTTGCCAGCAACCATGGTTATCCGCGGACGAGAAATACCTTATCACGACAATGCTGGCGCCATCGAGCCATTCTTCGCCCAATATTCAACTCATCACCAGAGCCGCACACACATGCGCGCTATTCGCACGTCATCCTGGAAACTCATTCGAGATTTCCTCAATCCCGATCGCGATGAGCTCTATCACTTAGAGATAGATCCTGGCGAACACACTAATCTCATTGACTCACCGGATAGCAAGATCGTCGCCCAGAAGGAGTCGCTTCATGAACGATTGGTGTCATGGATGGCCTCTATCAAAGACCCTGTCACACCAAACGGTTACGCCGTGACGGATGTAGCCGGGAGAGGAGACGCAGGCTACAGAGGTGACGGCAAACCTGCTGTTGCCGCTCAGTTGAACAATCCATTTGGAATAGCCGTGGGACCTGATGGGTGCCTCTATGTTTGTGACACAGGCAATCACGTCATACGTAGGATCGATGACGCAGGTATCATCACAACGGTAGCTGGAAATGGCACCGCTGGATACTCTGGTGACGGAGGCCCAGCCAAAGAGGCTCAACTACATGAACCCTATGAACTCCGTTTTGACGAGGAAGGACATCTCTTCTTTGTGGAAATGAAAAACCATCTGATCAGAAGGGTTGATCGAGAGACTTCTATCATTTCCACTATTGCAGGCACCGGGCAGCAAGGCTTTTCAGGTGATGGCGGCTCCGCCCTCGAAGCAACCTTTTCTCGCCCCCACAGCATTCAATTTGGCCCAGATGGGGACCTCTATATCTGCGACATCGGCAATCACCGTTTGCGCAGGGTTAACCTACGAAGAGGCACTGTCACCACCTTCTGCGGAAACGGTGAGAAGACTCTTCCAAGGGACGGGCAGTCAATTTCCGGCGCCCCACTTTTCGGCCCACGAGCGATCGACTTTGATCACGAAGGTAATCTCTGGCTGGCCCTACGTGAAGGAAATAGGCTCTATAAGCTGCGCCTTGAAGAGGGCACCCTTCATTGGATGGCAGGCACGGGCAAGAAGGGCTTCAGTGGCCACGGTGGACCGGCCAAGAAGGCCACCCTCTCAGGGCCTAAGGGCGTCAGTGTGGGGCCCGATGGACGCGTCTATTTGGCCGATACAGAGAGCCACAGCATTCGCATCTACAACCCTAAAAATCGCCTTCTATCACTCTTATCAGGCGATGGAGCGAAGGGCGTCTACGCTCGGCCTCATGGTGTCTTTGTTGATCAGGCGGGCACGATTTACGTCGGTGATAGCGAGAACCACCGTATCGCCGCGATCAAGAGGAGACCTTAGGAGGATTTCTTACATGACCGAGGCCAGTGCCAACCAGTCCTTCCGAACAACTTCCGTGACCACGAGTCGAGGATCACTGCCCTGGTAACCAGCATAGGCCAACTTTAGCGTCAGCTTCACTGGTGACTCCCCATATTGAGCAAACACCTTGTTCAACTCGCCCCCTGCGAGACTCGCGGCATCCGCATAACCAATTACTTTTTCCTCGCCTCTTGAATAATGTAATGATAGGGCTATTTCCCTAGATCCTCCATTTGATCGTGCAGAGACTTTGCTAGCCAAGACTCTAAACTCCATGGGCAACGCTGGCTTTTCTGTCAAGAAAGTGCCCCAGTTCATTGCAGAGTAACCAGACAGCGACGGCCAATCTAACACGAACTCCTCATCGTGGCGCCTGACATAGAATTCGATGGTTCGTCCATCGGAGTAGGCTCCAGTACCACGAAAGAAATTCACCTCTCCCTGCTCGACATGGGTGAGGTAAGGATCTAGTGAAATTTCGCTTGGCTCAGTACCATGAACAGTATAGAACGACCTCATTGGGGCTAACATACTCAGGCAATCGGCAACCATCGCGGCTTTTGCCTCAGCGGAGCCAGCCTGATGAAAAGCCTGGACTAAGTCTTTGATCTCATTCTGCTCTGCTAGTGTGAGAGGGGGTGGCGCTGGCAGATTGTCACGAGACATGCTCGCAGGTTCAAACTCTACAGCCTGCTGCTTCTTGGTCTGGTAGAGGTCGTGAATCAGGTATGCAACCGCGAGGCTACCAGCGATATCCCAGCGACGATGGCCAACTTCTTCCATGTTGCCACCGGATCGGCCGCGATAGCCGACTGCTCAAATTCAATGGCACTCTTGCGACGGGTTTTAAGAAGATTGGTGCTCTCCATGGGTGGAGCCGTCTGCCGTAGGTTTTCTACTCTACTCTGTCCCGGCTCGCGAAAGGGAAGGTAGGGTTCAGCGGGCTTCTCTTGTCCCGAAGGCTCTGCCATATTTGGAGAACCTTTAGTTGAACAATCGGTTCTCCCAACCGGCGGAATGTGTCTTGGCTGAATCTCGGGTCGCTGTCCATCTCGTCGTGGCGGAATATGAGATCGGCTAGAGCGAGGTTGAGACTCGCAAGTCTCAAGAGGTACAATATCATCGGTAGAGCTGGGGGTCTTTGCTTGATGCTTGTCTGAAGGCGACACGTTAAGCTCCTCCGTAGAGCATGCCGCAAAGAATTGTTCAAGCAGATGCAGGCGATCTGGGTGGTTCGAAGGAACACCAGCCTGCTCGTAGTCGCGAAGCGCCCTTACCACCAAGTCGAGCGTCGACTGGACTGGTGCCGGTTCTTTAATCTGCTTGGATACTTTTTGAAGCCCGGGGACTTGAGCTGGCACATTCTTCTTCGGAGCTGTGTCTTGCTGCAATGGAACCTCAGGCTGAGGCTTCTGCGGCAAACGCATCGTCGTCTGGCAGCCGTTGCATTGGAATATTTGACCAAGATCCTTTGCAGCAAACGGGTGGTGATGACCACAACTCGGACATTGGCAATGAAGAGTGTGGTCTCCAGAGGCAGCCTCAAGTGATGAAGCAGGCGTTACCTCCCGATCTTGAGAACTCCTGGTTATTTGGTGGGACTTTATTGAACCTAATTGGATTGAAGGGACAGGTCGTAGGAAAGGAGGGAGCTCAGTCCGGGACGCTGGAACTGAAGCTCGAATCGGCTTCGCGCAGCGTGGGCAAGGGCCTTCAAGCGGTCCTGAGTGCACAGGGATCGTCAGATTACAACCACAGTGGGGACACCCAAAGTGGAAGGTCTGGGAAGAAATGGCGCCCATTACCGAACAGCCATAATTCCAACAACAACCAAATCAACTCCATATTCTGGAATTCATGCTTTCTAAATTATTAACGAAGCCAACCGAAGATGCGATCTATCACCCCACGCTGTCGCTTCGGCCTGGGAACAGGTTGCATCGGCTGTGGGCCTGAATACGGAGGCCTTCCTGGCCGATTCCATGACCGCTGCCCATCATGATAGGTGCAGAGTAGGCGACCATCCATGAGATCTTCAGGTATTGATTCATTCATTGCCTGGCCGCTATGCTGACAATTAGACGTGGCCAGTTCTCCAGATAGACGGCAAACCTCGACATCGCCACGGTCAGGGCCCGAAGACAGGGCCTCTGCTGGGTAGCCTTGCTCCACAGCTGCTTTCATCACGTCCACCCACACTGGTAAAGCGGTTCTGCTGCCGTAGCCACGCGGCATCACCGGCAGGTTGTTGTCGATTCCCACCCAGACACCACAGGTAAGCGAACTGGAGTAACCGACGAACCAACCGTCCCGGTAGTCATCTGTCGTTCCAGTCTTGCCTGCAGCAGGCCACGTCCAGCCCAAGCGCTTTGCACTTGCCGCCGTCCCCTTCTCCACCACATCGGACAGGCCCTGCGTTACCAAGGAAGCCGTTCCTTTCGCTAAAAGACGCTGTTTGAATCCCGAAGTCACGTGATCTAGCCGTATCCCGTTTCGCGTCACCTTCTGAATGATGTGCCACTGAGGACGTGTCCCGTCATTGGCCAATGCCGTGTAGGCGCTGGTCACTTGCAAGAGAGGTGCCTCAAAGGCTCCAATATACATCACTGGAGAATCTGGCAGAGGAGTTTTCTTAGGATCAGCTAGATTCGCTGCGTAAGCGAGTTCGCGCACCGCATCTAGCCCTGCTCGTTCTCCCACCCTCACGGTCATCGTATTCCTCGAGGCGACCAAGCCATACTCAGCCTTCTGACTACCGCGGTAAGTGCCGTCTGAATTGCGAGGACTCCAAGGACGCAACCCGTGATGCTCAAGCTCGTGATGCCGGATCCTACCATCATCGATGCTAGTGTGAGGGAGCAAGCGACGCTGCTCGTACGCCGACGCATACACGAACGGCTGGAAAACCGATCCCACCTGTCGTTTCGCGTGAAGCGCTCGATTGAACTTGCTCTGCTCATAGTCTCGGCCGCCCACAAGCGCGACAACGTCACCGTTATCATTGTCCAACACGACAACACTGCCCTGCAAGTAGGTGGTCCTGCGTTCGTCCCCTTTGCTCCACGCTGCGGTAAAACTCGCATACGTTGGATGTTCATAGCCAGGAGTTGACTCAAGTGCCGTTAGGCGTTCCTGGAGAGCCTTCTCTGCAGCCAACTGCACTTCCTGATCAATGGTTGTGAAGACTTCCAGCCCTCCATCTTCCTTGTACTCCTGATCCCTCAACCAGGTCTCGTTGAGATATCGGCGAACAAAGTCCATCGCATAATTCTCCTGCCAGACCGATTGAGGCTCTGGTTGAATGCCTAAAGGTGCGGCCTTTGCTGCAATGGCATCTGATTCCGTTATCTTGCCAATGGTCACCATGCGTCCGAGCACGGTATCCCTCTCGCTCACAGCTCCTTCGGGATTCTTGAAAGGCGAAAACCTGTTGGGACTTCGAATGATTCCAGCGAGCGTCGCAGCTTGCCCCAAGGTCAGGTTACTCGCAGGGATACCAAAGTAAGCCTGACTTGCTCTTTCCAATCCATAAATACCACTCCCAAAGAAGATCCGATTGATGTAGAGTTCGAGAATCTTATTCTTAGAAATCCCACTCTCTATCCGACGCGTGAGCATGACTTCGACCAGCTTCCGATGGAGCGTCCGATCCATCAAACCATAGCTATTTCGGGCCAGTTGCATTGATATCGTGCTCGCTCCTTGAACAAACTCACCGTCCTTGATATTGCGAACAACTGCTCGTACCACGCCCTTATAATCGACCCCACGGTGCTCAAAGAAACTCGTATCTTCCCGGGCCAGCAATGCGTCAATGAAATAGCGGGAGGTCTCGTCTAGAGGAATGACGTCGCGATTCATCCCATGAAGTCTCCCAATGAGCTTGCCTTTGACATCGTAGACCTTCGTCCGTTCGGGCATTTGCCCGAGCTCTTCCAGGTCAAACTGGCTCGCTAGATGGGCATAGCGTACGTAAAAACCCAATGCGACCAGTGCAGCTAGTCCCGAGAGCAGCCCCAGGAGAAAGATCCAGGTTCGCAAACGAAAGAGGCCAAAACCAGGTCTACGAAATTCCGGGGTGCGCCAAGGTGCTCGAATCATTTGGATAGATGGAAAGATAGACCTGGGGCCTTGGAGATTCAATTTGCAACTGCTTGTCCTTGGCCGCTATGAGGTAAGACGGCGGCACTGATAGCCTTTATTCAATGAGCACTCAAACCTGGCAACCACTCATCGAAGCCGCTCTCGCCGAGGATCTTGGCGGCGTGGGCGATCTCACATCCAAATACTTCGTCTCGGAGGAATCAACCTCCCGTGTTCGCATGGTCGCACGAGAAGCCTGCGCCCTCTCAGGAATCGAACTTGCAGCAGACGTTTTCACCACCGTAGATGCCTCTCTCAATATAAAGATTACGTTAGGTTCAGGCCAGCAGATCTACGATTCCGGAATCAACAGGGCCGCGATTCTGGAAGTTTCAGGCAACACCCGTTCGATCCTCACAGCAGAGCGCACTGCCCTCAACTTCGCTCAGCGCCTGACCGGTATCGCCACCCTTACCGCAGCCTTCGTCAATGAAGTGCAGGGCACCAATGCCATCATTCTCGATACACGCAAGACGACCCCAGGTTGGCGCGCGCTTGAGAAGGCTGCCGTCGTCCATGGGGGTGGTCAGAACCACCGGATGGGTCTCTATGATCGCGTCATGATCAAAGACAATCACCTCGCTGCAGAAGACGCCCTAACGGAAATTCAAGCAAGCATCGACGCACTTCACAAGGATCATCCTGGAGTCGAGGTCGAAGTCGAAGCGGATACCCTCGACCAAGTGCGAGGATTCCTTACTTTAAAAGGCGTCGACTACATTCTCTTGGACAACATGACCAACGGCCAACGACGCGAGGCCGTCGCCCTAGCAAAAGACACCAGCGTAAAATTAGAAGCCAGCGGAGGGATTGTTTTAGAAACTGCTCATGCCGCGGCCGAGACTGGCGTCGACTTCATCTCTATCGGTGCCATCACTCATTCCTCGCGATCGATTGATCTGGCGTTAGATGCAATCTA
>JAACDM010000461.1 GCA_009936795.1 Verrucomicrobiaceae bacterium
CATGGTTTGTTCCGGGTGCTTTCTCTCTCGGTCTCTCCATAAGAAGACGGTAAACTTGACGGTAGCCCATGTGCCTAACCAAGGTCTGCGGGTCAAATCAACTAATGGTCGGATTGAGCTGACCAGAGATCAGCGTTCAGATCACTGCCGTTGTTCGAGCCCGGACACCAGAACGGTTGTAGGCGACGACGGTCAAGGCCGAGCGGGAAGCTAATGGGGAGCTTTCGGTGAGAGCGCTTTGGCGAAATAATAGAAGTCGATCAAATGAGGGCTGTCACTATGTGGTGCTGGTGCCTCAGGTGTCTGCTCTCTATCTCGAAACGTCGAATGGCTCGGTAGAAGCCTCTGGGTTCTCGGGCAACGCGCGGCTGAAGATAAGCAACGGATCAGTGACATTGGAAGACCACGGAGGCCCGGTGAGTGTGTCAACGAGTAATGGAAGCGCCTCTGTTAGTAGGAGTTTGCAAAAGGCAGGCCTTAAGACGAGCAATGGGAAAATTGTGGCGTCTGGATTGAGTGGCGAAGTTGATTCGAGAATATAAAACAGGTCGATTTAGCTCGGGATTACCCGCGAGTTTGATGGGGTGTTAGGTTTATCGACCTCGAACGGTTCGGTGAAGATTGATTTGGCCCTCGAAAGTGCGGTTGTCAGTCGAGCGAAGAAGCGGGCGGCAACACTACGGAGCGGTGGGAAGGGGATGCAATCCAAAGCGAGAACGAGTAACGGGTCGATACGTGTCGAGCGCGATTAGACCCACTGAAATGGCGGACCAGGCAGAGATTGGTTTCTCTGAAATAGTCAAGGAAGCCGGGCTGTGTAGGCTCAGGAAGTCGTATGAGTAGTCGCCTATTTTCGTCAGTGGTCGTGGGGGTTGTTAGTTTGCTGGGTTTGGCCCGGGCGCACGGTGTCGGTGAGATCGACATCGTGGCTCAGGCAGTCGTCACTGAGGCCGACGCCACAAAGGTGGCACTTTTCTGGATTGGTGTTGCCTCGCGCTACCAGGTGCAATCCAGCGACACTTTGCCTGCTGCTTGGACTCCGGAAATGGGCGAGTTGAGATCCACTACGGCGACGGTCTCTGCTGATAGCGAGGTTACGAGGCGGTTTTATCGTGTGGTCGCGGGTGATGCGGTGATCTCTCACGAGATCACATCGCCATTGCCAGGTGCACAGGTGGTGGCGGGATCGGTTTAGGGGGCATTAAGTTTGGAGCGAAGCCTTGCGACGTTTGCCTGGACCGCTGATAGCCCTGTGCCCGATTACTGGTGGTTCTAAGCTGTAACTGAAGCGGACCCTGATCAAGATCACAACAGTGGTCGCCTCACATCGGACAAGCGATCGCAGCTTGTTCGGTTCCTACCGTTCGATGGATCGGCGACTCAAGTGACGCTATGGTCCTATTTTAGTGGTGCTGATGGACCGTGGATTTCTAAGGGGTCATACTTTCGCTACCCAAGACTTGGCTCTCCCCATGATCACTTCTCCAGGCCGGGGCGCGACGCTTGGAAATGATGGAAGCTTTGAGATGGATTCTCGCGGGGTTAATTAATGTAGCTACTTGGTTTGTCTTCCTCAGTTCTTCGATTGGTGGGAGCGAGTATGGCTTTAACGGGGCGGGGTCTTCAGATAATTCCACGATTTCCTATGACGATATGCAAGCAGTTGGGGGCTGGCTGTTTGTTAGTCTGCTCTGGGAGGTGAATGGCGACTGGCAGAGCAGAGATTATCGATTTAAGGCTCCTGTTGGCCCGGAAAGCTCGCTGTAGTCGGTGATCCCAGCGAGTCAGATTTGTTCCGTTGGTGATTTGCTGGGCTTTTCTGTTGCTAAGTTGAAGCGAGTTTCTATGCTAACCGCCCTTGTTTTCCGGCTATCGGAAAGGAGGATTTCCAACCACGTTCGCGATGTTCATTTCCCACCCAGAAAGCACTACATTTCCGCTTGTGAAATTTTTCACAAGCGCGTAGAAGTCCTCCGACCATGCCCAACTTCTTTCCGCGCTGGACTAATTTGTTGCCCATCCAGATCGGCATCGCGCTGATGATGATGGGGTCTGCCGTAACGGCAGGTCTGTGGTATTATTTTACACCAAAGTACACGCGCGTCGGGTATCAGCCCGCTCAGCCTGTTCCTTTCAGCCACAAGATTCATGTGGAGCAGCACGGAATGGACTGCCGCTATTGCCATAATTTCGTTGAGAAGTCAGGGCACTCAAATCTGCCTTCCACGGCGACCTGCATGAATTGTCACAAGCATATCAAGAAGGAGAGTCCGAAGTTGGCTCCCGTGCGGGAGAGTTGGAAGACGGGCAAGCCGATTGAGTGGGTTAACATCCACGAAGTGCCAGACTATGCCTACTTCAACCACTCGGTGCATGTGAATCGCGGGGTGAGTTGTGTTCAGTGCCATGGTCGTGTGGATGGCATGGAAGTGGTCTACCAAGATCAGCCTCAGAGCATGAGCTGGTGTTTGGATTGCCACAGGGCTCCCGAGAAGAATATTCGCCCCGTGGATGAGCTGCTGAATTTTGATTGGAAGGCTTCTGATGAAACTCGCGATGAGTTTTACGGCGAGATTATGGAGCGCAATGGAAAGACCGCAGACCAGCTGATTTCTGTTATAGAGTCGGACCAAAAATTACGCCCGATGGAGAATCGGGGAGAGCTGGGCAAAGAGGATCTGATCCGACTTTCTGAGCAGGTTTATGGCAAGGGGGAAATGACTCAAGAGGAGGTGGGGCTGCAGTTGAAAGAGGCCTGGAACGTGAACCCGCCGCTGAGCTGTTCAGCCTGTCACCGTTAACGCTTTTAGGCTGATTTGATCCACGAATGAAACGCATCATCCATCATCCCAAGCCCGCGGAAGGCGAAAAACGTCGTTGGCGAAGCCTAGGCGAGTTGGAGGACACGCCGAAATTCCGTGAGTGGCTCGGCCGTGAGTTTCCCTCAGGGGCATCTGAAGTCGAGGACACGGAGTCTTCGCGAAGAAATTTCATGAAGTTGATGGGGGCCTCGACTGCCCTTGCTGGCTTTGGTGTGGCGGGTTGCCGTCGCCCTGAGAAATACTTGGTGCCTTACACAAAAGCCGTGGAGTGGATTATTCCTGGTAAGGGGCTCTACTATGCGACTGCGATGCCCGGCCTTGGCGGATGCACGCTCGTGGTAGCGACGACCTATGAGGGGCGTCCGGTTGCTCTTAAGGGGAATGCGCTTCATCCGACGAATCAGATTGAGGTGGATGGAGAAGCCAAAAGCAGTTCGGGGACGAATCACTTCGTGCCTGCGGCGGTGTTGAATCTGTATGATCCTGACCGTTCTCGCGAGGTTCTCGCGAAGGGTCAAGTCTCCACGAAAGAGGCCCTTCACGCCGGTTTAGAAGCCATGCGAACTGAGTTGGCAGCTGCTCAAGGCAAGGGCTTGGCGTTGCTTGTGGGTGAAGGTGTTTCTCCGACTCGCGATCGCTTGTTGAGCGAGATTTCCGTGAAGTTTCCTCAGGCGAAGCTGTTCCGTTACGAGGCTTTCAATCACGACAATGTGCGCGCCGGCGTGAGGGCGGCTTTTGGGCGTGAAGATATTTCCCTGGTGCCTCGGTTGGACCAGGCGACAAGGGTGCTGTCGTTGGATTCGAATTTCTTGGGGCTGGATTCCGTTGGCAATGCCGCACTCGGGTTTTCCTCCGGTCGCCGAGCAGATCGCTTGGTGGATGGCGAGTGGCAACAGCGGTCAACGGATGAGATGAATCGTCTCTACGTTGTGGAGCCTGCGTTCACCGTGACGGGCAGCGTTGCTGATCATCGGTTGCGGGTAGCTGGAAGCCAGGTGGCGCGTGTGGCTGCGGCGGTTGCTCAGCAGCTTGGGGTGGCTGGTGTTTCTGCTGAAGTTGATGAGCGGATCGCGGCTTGGGTCAAGCCTGCGGTGGAGGATTTGCAGGCGGCGGCGGGCAAGTCAGTCGTTCTGGCAGGCCCGCAGCAGCCGGCTGAAGTTCATGCGTTGGTTGCGGCGATCAATGAGAAGCTCGGTGCCTTTGGTAAGACAATCACTGTGGTCCAGTCAGGCGAACGTGCCTTTGGTAGCCTAACAGAGTTGCGTGAAGCGGTGAATTCCGGTGATGTTACGTCAGTTATTAGTACGACGCCGGCGGATCCCGTGTATGACGCGCCTAGCAACTTTCGCTGGGAGGAAGTCATCGAAAAAGCGACCTATGTTCATTTAGGTTTCAATCGTAACCACACTGCTATGCTGGCGGACTGGCACGTGCCTGGAACGCATTTCCTCGAAGAGTGGGGTGATGCTCGAGCCGCTGATGGCACCTACTCGGTCATTCAGCCGATGGTTAATCCATTGGTAGGTGGAATTTCTGAGGTGAGCCTGCTCCTTAAGCTGCTCCAGGATGGTCCGCTCACTGATGAGGCTGCTCCTGTTTCTGAGGATGTCATTGTTGCTGAAGTGAAGGCAGTTCCAGGTGCTGATTACGAAGCTGTCAGGGATACTTTCCTAAATACTTTAGCCATTCCTGGCGACAAAGAGACGGCGTGGAACCATGCCCTCCGCGACGGGTTCTTAGCGAACTCCGGCTACGCGGCGGCCACTGTCAGTGGTTCTAAGGCGCAAACCCCTGAGCTTGCTGCTGCTCCTTCTGGGATCGATGCTCTTGAGGTCCGTTTCGTGCCTGACAATCGAGTTTATGATGGTCGCTATATCAACAATGGCTGGTTGCAGGAATCTCCTGATCCGATCACAAAGTTGACCTGGGATAACGCTGCGCTCATGAGCGTGAAGACGTTCAATGACCTGGGATTGAAGGAAGATGGTCAGCGTGTGAAGATGGCTTTCAATGGTCGCGAGGGGTTTTTCCCAGCGCTTCAAGCTCCTGGTCACGCAGATAACTGTGTCACCTTGTCCGTGGGTTACGGCCAGCGCGTGTGTGGTCGTGTGGGCTATGGAACGGGTTTTGATGCCTTTCGCATGCGCACCTCCGTTTCTCCTTATGTGGTTAGCGGTGCCACGCTAGAAGTCCTGACGTCTGACGAAGAGATAAATCCTGCGTTGCCCATCGCCAATCACGCTCCCAAAGACGGCGTCCTTGTGGTTGAGAAGTGGTCGGAGCTCGCTCTGACGCAAGAACATAACAGCATGGAGGGGCGTGGGCTCGCCCGTGATGGTGGTCTCGAGGATTACCGCAAGGATCCTGAATTTGCACAGACCATCGGGATGGATTCGCATATCCCAGAGAATCAGCATTTTTACAAACCTCAGGGGCGCTCGAGTACTGGCTCAGTTCCTTTCAATGAGCTTGATCCGAATCACCAATGGGGGATGACGATCGATCTGAATACTTGTTTGGGTTGTACTTCCTGCCAGGTTGCTTGTCAGGCGGAGAACAACATTCCGATCGTGGGTAAAGACCAGGTCCTGCGGGGTAGGGAGATGGCGTGGATCCGGATGGATCGCTACTTCACTGATCCGACCCTTGTCATGGAATCGGATCCGACAAACCACCAGCATTCTGACACAAAAAGCCGAGGTGTGGAAATTCTGAATGAGGATGCGTTGGAGATCTTGCCGCAGCCGGTCGCTTGTCAGCAGTGTGAGGCGGCTCCTTGTGAGGCTGTTTGTCCGGTCAACGCGACCGTGCACAGCGATGATGGCCTCAACGTGATGGCCTACAACCGTTGTATTGGCACTCGCTACTGCGCGAACAATTGTCCTTACAAAGCCCGTCGTTTCAATTTCTTCGATTACAACAAGCGTAATCCGATTGTCACGAAGAAGATTCCTGGCTTGGGGTTCAATAATCTTTATGCAGGTCCTCTCGGAGAGACGCACAATGAGGGTATTGGTAACCTGCAGAAGAATCCCAACGTCACGGTTCGTATGCGCGGTGTGATGGAGAAGTGCACCTACTGCCTCCAACGTCTCGCGGCGGCTAAGATTGCAAAGAAGGTTGAGGCAAGAGACTCTGACAAAATCAAATTGGGTAAGGATGCAGTGAAGACGGCTTGCCAGGAGTCCTGCCCGGTCGATGCCATCCAGTTTGGAAATATCAAGAATGAGGAGGACACAGTGAATCGCTTTAAGGAATCTCCTCGCAGTTACGAACTCTTGAAATATGTGAACACCCGACCGCGCACCTCTTATCTTGCGCGGATTAAGAACCCGAATTTGAAGATGCCAGGCGGTGTAGAAGTCGGCACAACATCCAAGCACATTCATTGATCCTGGATCGCTGAGAACCTAGTATGGCTAACGGAACCACAACCGCTGACGGCACCGCTCCCGCACGCATGGAGCGTGAAGAGCTCGTGCTCAACAAGCGCTCCTACAATTGGATTACTGAACGAATCTGTGGGGTCATCGAAGAGCCTCAGCCGTTTATTTGGTGGCTTTTATTTATTCCTTCCGCGCTCATCGCGACTCTTGTGCCAATCGGCTTAATCATTCTCATCTCCACTGGCGTGGGTGTGTGGGGAAATAACCACCCTGTGGGTTGGGGTTGGGCCATTACGAACTTCGTCTTTTGGATCGGTATAGGACACGCAGGTACTCTAATATCCGCGATTCTCTTCCTCACCAGGCAGAAGTGGCGAACGTCGATTAACCGAGCGTCTGAGGCCATGACCTTGTTCGCTGTGATGTGTGCGGGCATCTTTCCCGCAGTGCACGTCGGCCGATTCTGGATGGTTTGGTTCCTAGCGCCCGTGCCGAATGCGAACGGCATCTGGCAAAACTTCAAGTCCGCTCTGTTATGGGACGTGTTTGCGGTATCTACTTACTTCACCGTTTCCGTTATCTTCTGGTATTTGGGACTTGTTCCTGATCTTGCGACGATACGTGATCGGGCAACTAGCAAGATAAAGAAATTCAGTTACGGTCTCTTTGCTCTTGGTTGGCGAGGCGGTAATCGCCACTGGAACCATTACGAAATGGCCTATCTTCTGTTGGCTGCGCTTTCGACGCCACTCGTGCTTTCGGTGCACTCGATCGTCTCCTTTGACTTCGCCACATCGACGGTGCCGGGCTGGCACACGACAATATTTCCACCTTATTTTGTGGCCGGTGCCATCTTCGGTGGTTTTGCTATGGTGTTGACCCTGATGATTCCAGTGCGTCGGATCTACAATTTGTATGATCTGATCACGCCGAAACACATCGACAACATGGCTAAGATCATCTGCTTTACGGGATCGATCGTTGGTTATGCCTACCTGATGGAGCTCTTCATCGCCTGGTATGGTGGCAACAAGTATGAGATAGCCGCGTTCCGGAACCGGATGTTCACTGGCTACTATCCATGGGCATACTGGTGCATGATGTTCTGTAACGTGGTTGCGCCACAGATCTTCTGGTTCAAGTGGGCTCGCCATAATATTGTTGTTGTCATGACGGTCTGCATGTTTGTGAACATTGGCATGTGGTTTGAGCGCTTTGTAATCTTTGTTACTTCTATTGCTCAGGACTGGATGCCTGGTGCTTGGGACAAATACCATCCAACCTGGGTTGAGCAGATTACATTCCTGGGAACGTTTGGTTTCTTCCTTATGATGTTCATGCTTTTCATTCGTTTTTTCCCCGTCATTGCCATGTCGGAGGTGAAGGGCATTCTTCCGCAGTCTGACCCACACTATCATGAGCCCAATTCTGATGGCGCTGAACCTCAACCGGAGGAAGTGAAAGCGTAACCAGCTTTCAATCGACCATGATTTACGGTTATCTTTGCGAGTTTCCCTCGGCGTCAGCCCTTTATTCGGCTGCCGAGAAAGTACGAGATGCGGGCTTTCGCAAGTGGGATGTGCATTCGCCTTTCCCCATCCACGGGATGAACGAGGCCATGGGCGTGAAGCGCTCGATTCTGCCTTGGTTCGTCTTCTTTGGCGGATCTACCGGTACATTGACTGGGTTTACTTTGCAGTATTTCACGCAGGTCGCTCTTTACCCGACTATCGTGCAGGCCAAGCCGGCAAACATTTTCACGATTCCGGCGTTCTTCCCAGTTATCTTTGAGCTGACGATTCTGTTTTCGGCGTTCACCTCGCTCTTTGGCTGCCTCGCTCTGATGGGCTTGCCGCGATTGAATCACCCACTCTTCACTTCGAAAAGTTTCAAGAAGTTTTCAGATGATGGCTTTTTCCTGTCTCTAGAGCGTCGTGATGAGAAGTTTGATCGCGAAAAGACACGCGCATTCCTAGAAGAGATGGGCGCTACTAATATTGAACTAGTCGAGGAGAGCGACTCTGCCTAATACTGCGATGCGATACTTCATTTTAGGCTACGTTTTCCTCATTGCCCTTGTCGTCAGCGTTGCTGGCTTCCGGGGAACCAAATCAGCGCGTTCACCGATTCAGGTCTTTCGCGATATGGATATGCAGGCCAAATCGAACGCGCAATCTACCAGTGACTTTTTCGCCAGCGGGCAAGCAGCGCAGGAGCCCGTGCCTGGGACCATTCCTATGGGATGGGAAGTGCCAACGTTAGCTGCCTCTGCTGGGGGCGAAGCAAATCTGGACGGCTATGCCTTCGCTAGTGATTATCTGAATACTGGTAAGATCGGTGAGTATTACGGGCACGGCATCCCGGAGGAGATCACTGTTGATTCCGCATTCTTGGAAAGAGGCCAGCAGAAATACGGTATCTACTGCGCCATTTGCCATGGTGAGTCCGGAAACGGTGCTGGCGTCATCAGCAAGTATGGCTTGCTACCGACCAGCCTAATCACCGCACCGGTTGCCGATCCTGCTCAGCGTCCGGACGGAAATATCTACGATGTTGTCGTGAACGGTAAAGGTCTCATGGGTGGTTACAGTGCCAGGCTCACCTTGCGGGATCGTTGGTCTATTGTAGCCTACGTTCGCACTTTGCAGCAACGCAAGGCAATGCCCGCTGCCGAAGTTCAAAAAGCGTTTGATGAGGCCCAGGGGGAGGCGGTGCCAGCGGCTGAGTAAGTTGACAAAGCCCTGCAAAATATATTTAACATGAGTTCCCATTCCCAAATCGACCTGCCGCCGGATGGTGAGCGCCTGGATGCCAGCAAGCTGGCATCCATACGCAAGGTGGCCTTTGCGATCGGTTTTATCGGCCTGATTGCTTCCGGGATTCTTTTCTTCTCGCCTTTGGCCGAGAAGTTCATCTATTCTTGGCTTTTCGGTTTCTACTACTTCTTCAGTCTCGCTTTGGGCGGGATGTTCTGGATGCTTCTGCATCACGCGACCAATTCTGGTTGGGGGATTGCGGTTCGGCGGATCTTTGAGAATCTCGCCTGCGTCATTCCCTTCATGGCTTTGCTAGTCATTCCGTTGCTCATTCCAAATCTTCGCGATTCACTTTACGAATGGACCAAGCACCTGACCGAAATTTCGCATGAGATGCATGCCGACGGCGCAGTCGAGGCGGCTGCGGGTGCGGCGATGGACCAAGGTCATGAAGGCCACAGCATTCGCCATGCTGTTCACGTAAAGGCTCAAGAAGATCCACACCTCTACTTGCTCTATCATAAGTATCCTTATCTCAATAAGACGTTCTTTTACATCCGTGCCTTTGGTTACTTCTTCGCGCTGGGATTAATTGCGCTGTGGATGCGTTCCTTGTCTGCTCGCCAGGACGAGGATGGAGACCATAAGTGGACTTACCGGATGCGACGCGCGGCCTGCGGTTTTTTACCTGTTTTCGCTGTCGCTTCGACCTTTGCGGCGATCGATTATCTCAAGTGCCTCGACTATGCTTGGTTCTCTACTATGTGGGGTGTCTATATTTTTGCCGGTTGTGCGTTAAACTCAATGGCTTTATCTATCTTGCTGGTACTCTTCTTGAAGCGAATGGGTCACCTCAAGTTGGTCAATCAGGAGCATCTGCACGTCATGGGTAAGCTGATGTTCGCGTTCGTCATCTTCTGGGCCTACATCACTTTTTCTCAATACTTCCTCATCTGGTATGCCAACATCCCCGAAGAGACAAAATACTTTATCACGCGGAATACCGGCAACTGGCATATCGGAAGCTCGGCTCTCATGTGGGTGCATTTTGTCATTCCGTTCCTCTTCCTCCTTCCTGCATGGGTGAAGAAGAGCACCAAGTATGTTGCGATGGCGTGTATTTGGAATCTGTGCGCACACGTCCTCGATTATTACATGATCATCATGCCAGAGCGTTTCGTGTCTCTTGCTTCTAACGCCGAAATGATGGCAGCGACGAACCCGTCTTATAGCGGTGCCTTCCTTCTCGATATCCTCGCTTTCGCCACTATAGGTGGTCTGGTGGTTTGGTATTTCTTAGGCCTGCTTTCGAAGCGTCGTCTCTATCCTTGCCGCGACCCTCGCCTGCATGAATCCGTGAACCTCGCTAACTAAATCTCATCGAGACTATGGAAACGCATTCTGGTGACACACCAATCAACCGCTTCTTCAGTTTCTGGGGGGCTATCCTGACGTTTGCCTCATTTGGCATCCTGGTTCTCTTTTTCGTCGCCTTTGAGGCCACGTTGCTATCGAACGCGAAGCCAGATCCCGATGATGTTCGTCGGACGGAACTGGACGCCGCCTCGCTGGCTGCACAGTCAGAGCTAGCGAACACGTGGAAGAAGAACGAAGACGGTACTATTGAAGTTCCCGCATCGGTGGCCCTCACTTCCATGATAGAGAAACTTTCTAAGGCGCAGAAATCGGCAGTGCCGGTTCCTGGCACCAAGGCAGCCGAAGCCGCTGCAGCGGCCATGGCGGCTCCTGCCGAGGCTGATAAACCTGAAACGGACGCAGCCCCAGCTCAGCAGTAACGACCCTTTCAATGGCGACTCAATCTAACATCGTGACGACGGCAACGCCGGAAGAGGATGCGCAACAGCGTGCGGCGATTGACCGTTCGCTGCGAATACCCGTTCTTTTCTTCTTCATTAGTGGCTTGGCTTGGCTTTTCGTTTCGCTAACCCTTGGCTTGGCCGCTTCAGTCAAGCTTCATAGCCCAGACCTTCTCGCTTCTTGGCCCTTCCTAACCTACGGACGCTTGCAACCAGCTCACCTTAATGCTTTCATTTATGGGTGGGTGTTCCAGGTCGGTCTTGGAACAGCGCTTTGGATCATGGGACGTCTATGTCGCATCTCCCTGCCGCGTATAGCTACATTGGTCGTCGCCGGTGTTCTTTGGAACGTGGGCGTAAGTGTTGGTGTGGC
>JAACDM010000462.1 GCA_009936795.1 Verrucomicrobiaceae bacterium
AGGAACGGCTTGTTATTGTCGAATGAGAATTGCTGCGTCTGAAAACGATCATCGCCTGGAAACGTCTCTACCCAGCTAGGAATGGCAGCATTCTCATAGATCGTCTCCCAATTTCCCGTGTCCCATGTGGGCGCCTCATCGTTAGAGCCTTCCAAGGTGATGGACAAAGGATCACGGCCGACTGCATCATTCGCCGACTGCATGGTGAGGCCGGTCACCAGCGTCGCCCCGACAGATGGCGTGACTACGAATCCGGAAGGCGTCGTATTATTCGCCGTATCAAAGTTGAGGTATTTGGTAGGTTGACCATCGATCGCGTTGGCGACCCCTTCTGAACCAGGACTGTTATCCGAACTCGCAATCAAAGGATCACCGGGTTGGGTAACGTCGCTCTGGGCGTATGTTGTTGATATCGGCAGGGCTAAGAGAAGGCCGCAGAGGGCCAACGCGTAGCTCCAAGCGCTTAGGTTAGTTTTCATGTATTTGGAGTTTATTTGAGCCCTCAGAAATTGAGGGCTAACGCCAGCGATTACAGAAATCCCCCTAAAAACAAGACCAAAGTTCACCGATATTAATCAATAGCGCCTAGGCAAAAACAGGTTGGGAAAACCACCGTCCTGTCTGGATTGCCCACGCCCCTTCGGGTCTCGCCGTCTACTCCACTCCACTCCAGGGAGATCCGCTTAATAATTCTTCGCTTCCTACTCCGGAGGAATGTCTCTTGGCTGGAAGATCTCCAGCTCGCCCATGTGATCAAATTTGGTGTCACACGTCGCAAGTTGGCGAATGCCCAACCGTGACATGACCGCGAGATTGAGCGAGTCATTCGTCATCATTCCGAAACGCTCTTGAACAGTCAGTGAAGCAAAGATGTCATCCTTCTCGACCGTGACAACCTCTACCCCGCCATGCAGCCAGTGCTGCACAGGCATTCGATACTCACCAAGGCAACGAACGAGGGAATTCCGCTTCGCAAGGAAACTCGCAGGATTGTTGTTCGAAAGAATACCCTTCCGCCGGGCTTCCAGCACCATGGCACGATGGCAGAATTCGCCGACAACGATGGTTGTGATGTAAGCTTGGATGGCCCCTTCGTTACACCGCGCTCCTAAACGCACACACTCGGGAGAGTTGCCCGTAAAGAGGTAGAGCCAAACGTCTGTATCGATGAGAATCCGCCCCCCCATCGGGAACGGCGTCTAGGGACAAGCTCATACTCAGTAGGCATTCTCTTACAGCACTGTTCGAATCTCAGTTAACGATGCTTCTAAGCTGGATGTTTCGACAGCTTTGGGCATCTTGTGGGACGCTCGTCCTCCGCTTGCCGGCGGGCAAGATGCTGGTAATACTGGGCACATAATGTTATCGGGTGTTCGTTCGTCCTCCGCTTGCCGGCGGGCAAGATACTGCTCGATGGCATCTGAAATCACATCAGCTATAGGACGGTTCTCTTCGACGGCTTGAAGCTTGAGGCTCTTAAGGAGAGACTCGTTTAGAGTAGTACCCACCTTCCGTTTCTTGGCGATTGACATACCAACTTTTACCATATTTAGTAAAATATGCAAAAGTGATTTTTATGGTTTATCATAAATGATATACGCAATTTCATGAAAGCGCTTTGTCTCAGAACTGCCTCCCATTCCTGGGTTTCTCGCCGAGATCGCCCACTTGCGGGCTAATCTCCCTCTTGCGTTTACGCTTGGACTCGACACTTTCCCACAACCTTAAAAACCTGATGACTCAAGCTACCGCCAGCCACACCGATTACCGTAATTATGTCGAAGAGCGCCTGATGAAGACGCGCACCATCATGATCTACGGCGGCATCAATCAAGCTGTGGCTCAGGATGTTTCAGAAAAACTGATCATCCTCTCAGAAGAGTCAAACGAAGACATCACGATCTACCTGAATTCCCAAGGCGGGCACGTGGAAGCGGGCGATACAATTTATGACATGATTCAGCATGTCACCCCGACCATCCGCGTTGTCGGCACAGGTTGGGTCGCTAGCGCAGGGGCGCTCATCTACTCGGCACCAAAGAAAGAAGGCCGCTTCGCCCTTCCTAACACACGCTTCATGCTCCACCAGCCTAGTGGTGGTGTCGGCGGCACGGCCTCAGATGTGAAGATCGCGGTGGAAGCACTCATCAAGATGCGCAAGCGCTTGAACCAGATCTTTGCTGACCAAACCGGTCAACCGTTGGAGCGCGTGACTGAAGACAGTGATCGTAACTTTTGGATGTCAGCGCAAGAAGCCGTCGACTATGGTCTCGCCGGATCCATCGTGAAGAGCGCTTCGGAGCTGAGCTAGTCATGAACTTCCTCGCTCCCGGGAGCGATGGCCAGGTCCGCACTAAGATCTGTGGGCTTCGCAGAATCGGAGACCTGGCATTCTGTCAGGAGCAAAGCATTGATGCGGTTGGTCTCAATTTCTGGCCCAAGTCCAAACGCTATCTTGAGCCCGCACTAGCAGCGACCTGGCTTGGGCAAATGCCAAAGACACCCACTCGGGTTGGTGTCTTTGTCAACGAGCCGACAAGCAGCATTCAACGTCTGTTGGAAAAGGGCATCATTGAGATCGCTCAACTTCATGGCGATGAAACCCCTGAAGACTGCGCTAAACTAAAAATGGCAGGCTTTCCTGTCATCAAGGCCATCGGGGTAAAAGACTCCTCGTCCTTGGCTCAACTCAGTGCGTTCGACGTGGGCGGCATTGTGCTAGATGCTTTCTGCCCTGGCGACTACGGCGGCTCTGGCAAGACCTTCAATTGGGAACTCGCTCTTGAAGCTCGCGAGATCCTCGGAGATACGCCACTCATTCTTTCAGGCGGGCTTGTGTCTGCAAATGTGGCCGAAGCCATCCAGAAAGTCAGACCCCATGCAGTCGATGTGGCAAGCGGCGTCGAAAGCGCCCCTGGCGTGAAATCTAAGGAGATGATCGCCGACTTTCTTCAAACGGTGCGCTCGGCTTGAGCATCGCCATAGTCATCTTCCGGCCTAAAAAACAAGGCTAGTAGGATCACGGCAATAGCAGCTAGGCCCGCTCCACAGGCGAAGAGAAGCCTGAGATCCACCTCGGCAATGCGGCCACCGATCACGCCGCTGACAATCCGAGAACCACCGATCACGACCATGGTGTAGACGCCTTGGATAGAATTTCGAAAGCGATCTGAAGCCAACTGATTCAAGTACATCACTGGCAGGACAAAGACGGCGCAAATCTCAAGACCATGAAGTAGCTGTGTCGCTACTGCCGTGAACACCGAAGGGAACGTCGCTAACAATGCTAGTCGCACAACCATCGCACTCAATCCCGCAATCATGATTGCTCGCATCCCGAACCGCTTACGAAGTCGCCCAAGTGCTAGGATATAGAAGATTTCAAGGAAGACGCCGACGTTGATGATAAGACCGATGACCGAAGCCTCCACGCCCACCATTGATCGCAGATAGACAGGGAAGAATGTGTGATAGGCCGTCGAAGCGGCGTAGGCAAGGCCCATACATATGAGAAAGTAGCGCCCTTTCGGACTCAGCAATGCCGCAAAAGCTTCCGCCGAGGGCAAGCGCCGTTTGACCTCGAAACCCGCTCCTTCTCCGTCTAGATTCGTGGGCAACTTGGGCAACAGCTGAGCATGCAAAGCGCTCAGGACCCCAAAGGCAATTGCACACCAAAGCACCATCGTTAAGGGCGGATCGCGATCGAGCAGAAAGTAGAGCACCACCTTTGAAATTAAGTTCGGATCGGGCTCGAGAAGAAAGTAGAGCACCACACTTGGAACGATGAAGCCAATCGTCCCCCAGACCCGGATACGATGGTATCGAGTGGCTCTGACATCGTCAGAGCGTTTCGCGAGCGAGAAATAGTAGCCGTCTTGGAGGGCCACCGTTGGCATGAATGCCAGGCTATGCAAGGTGTAGAAGATCAGCGACGGAATCACGCCTGCGGAAATCGAAATGAGATAGAACGCCAGCGCACTGATCAGAAAGGACGCTCCGAGGATGCGCCGAGGGTCGATCTTCATGTCTGCTAGCAGAGTGATCAAGATCGGCGAAAGCACGGTGGCAATACTCGTCAACGCCTGATTGTAGCCGAGCTCCGTCTCGGTGAACCCTTTCACCTCCATTAAATACACCGGCAAGAGAGGCCCAATGCAGCCGAAGATCGCATAGGAAACGAAGAACTGAGTCTGAAGGCGCCGCATGAGACAGGGTGAAGGCATGCCCTAAGCGCTGCGGGACACAGATCAACAGGCAAGGAACGTGCTTCCCGCCTTGCTGATCTTCCAATAACTTCCTAGGGTTCCTCCATGCGCCCCCTCCTTCTCATTCTTTCCGCTCTCAGCTGCACCTTCGCTCAGGAGAATGCAGATCGCCAATGGTACAAGGGCAACACCCACACCCACACCCTCTGGAGCGATGGAAACGATTTTCCTGATAGCGTGGTCGATTGGTACGCCACCCACGACTATCATTTCCTAGCACTGTCTGATCATAATATCCTCAGTCGAGGTGAGCGTTGGATGGCGATGAAGGCGATTCAGAAACGGCGCGTGACGTTGGGAAAGAGCACACTCGCTAAGTACCGCCAGCGCTTTGGCACTGATTGGGTAGAGACACGAGGGGAAGGCGATCAGCTAGAAGTTCGGTTGAAGCCTCTAGCAGAACTTAAAAAGCGTTTTGAGAAGCCGGGTGAGTGTCTTCTCATCGAGGCAGAGGAAATCACCGACAGCTTCGAGAAAGTCCAGATCCACATCAATGCGATCAATGTCAGTGACGTGATCAAACCACAGAAAGGACGCTCGCCTCGGGAGACGATGCGAAACAACCTCCGGGCTGTGCAGGCGCAAGAAGCGGCCACTGGCCAACCCATCCTCGCCCACCTCAATCACCCCAATTTCCAGTGGTCCCTTTCGCCCGAAGACCTCGCACAGGTCGTCGAGGAACAGTTCTTTGAAGTCTACAATGGTCATCCCTCGATCAATCACCTCGGTAAACCAAACCGGCCCGGCGACGAGAATCTCTGGGACATCGCCAACACCATCAGGTTGGTGGAACTTCAAGCAGAGCCCCTTTACGGACTCGCCACGGACGACTCTCACAACTATCACGGCGGTGATGCCTCCCCCGGCCGGGGCTGGGTCATGGGTCATGCGGCCAGCCTTGAGCCTGCAGCGCTCATCATGGCCATGCGGGAAGGCGCCTTCTACGCCTCCACAGGCGTCACCTTGAACCATTTGGATTACGGAATGGCTTCCAAGGCCATCCGATTCGAAATCGAGCCTGAACCTTGCGTGACTTACAAGACAGAGATCTTTGGCACCAGGCGGAAATCACCAAATCTCCCAGGCGAGAGCCTCGGCGTGATCGAGGGCCTGAAAGTCCATTTCCCAATGACGGATGAGTTCCACTACATTCGCGCCACCGTGACGGCCTCCAAACCTCACCCAAACCCTTCGTTTCAAGGCCAATTGAGCCAAGCTTGGACCCAGCCCATTGGCTGGAAAGTGAGCCCTTAGGCCATGCCTTGAGTCGTTCGTTTGTCAGAATTCATTGGACATCGTGCTAAGCGTTGATTGGATGGACCCACAATCAATTTCCCATGAGCGAAGACTCTAGCGCTGAAGCGCCAACTCCAAAAAAATCTCCGAGCCGCAAGCGTTCGAGCGGCCCTCGCAAGAAGGCCCGCAAGAAGGCTGACGAGACTCCACAAACCGCAGGTGAAGCCCCCAAAGCGTCGACCAGTGAAACACCGAACCCTGCTGCTGAACCCGCCGCCGCCCGAGAGACGAAGATCGAGGCTCCCAGCAAAGCGGCCGCTGGCAGCGGTGAAGACAAAGGCCGCTCACGTGGCGGTCGCAATCGCCGAGGTCGCCAACGCGGCGGCAACGGTGAAGGACGTCAGCAGCAATCTGGCCAACATCGCCATAGCAAGCCGATCGATGTGAAGAAGTTGGGCAAGAAAGCCTGGCATATTTACTCAACCGAAGTCTGCGAAGAAGGTCTTCGCTACATTGACGAAACAGATGCAAACAAGTTGGTGCGCCGCAGTTTCCGAATGGCAGAGATCTTCCTGCGCTATCAACAAGAGCAGGCAGAGACCGTGAATACTCCGCCTCCACCGCCACGGCAAAGCCTCCCAGCAAAGTCGGAGGAGGCTCTATCATCAGCCGCTGCTCCAGAGCCGAAGGAAGAGGCCCCTGGAGAAGCAGAGAAGGCTGAACCTTCTACGACCGAAAAGGTCGAGACTCCAACTGAAGGAGTCGAGGCAGCAAAGCCGATCAACGATGATACGGCGACACCGGAACCGGTATTAGAGACTGCCGAGAAGAAAGCGGACCACGATGAAGTCATCGAGCCTCCAACAATCGACGTCGACTAATAAACATTCTCACAAAGACACAGGAAGGGCTAGGGATTTCTCCCTTGCCCTTCTTGTGTAAGTTGTCCGAGTATTGACAGTTACTTGACCGTCATGACACCATTCATGAGCGCATAATGGCCTGGGAAGGTGCAGATGTAATCATAGAGGCCAGGGGCTGGAGCAGTGAAAACCACACTAACTTCCTCACCAGGACCTAACATCTTCGTTGCCACAAGAACATCCTTCTTGTTCGCCGCAGGCATGTAGTCAGCGGCTGGTCCGGCAGTGATCGCAGCAGTCGCATAGGCCACCTTGTTGGTTCCCTTCTTCAGAATGACGACGTTGTGCCCCATGGCCGCCTTCGGCAGCTTGCCAACGTTTTTAAAGGTCAGCTTGACCTTTTCACCAGTCTCGATGGTGAATGCCTTCTTATCGTACTGCATGGTGTCATTGCCAGTAATCGTCACTTCGATATCGGCAGCTTCTTCTTTCTCTTTCGATTCGGCAGCCGGCTTCTCGATTGCATTCACACCCTTCTCGGGTTCGTTTGCAGTAGCAGCCTTCAAGGCGAAAGCTACACTGAGGCAAGTGATCAGTTGAATAGGTCGTTTCATATAGAATCTAGAAGTAGAACTTGTAGGGTTAAAGGTAATGTTGTTGGCCTCGTAGCCTTGTCAACTCTCCACGAAAGTCACGGCGCAGAAGTGGCAATCTCAGAAACCTGATCTTCACGAGGTTCGACCCATCTATCGTGCTCTTTAATCAACTCAATGAGCCGATTTACCGCTTCACCCTGGGGGATATTGAATTTCACCGCCTCTTTGCCCACGTACAGATTAATCTTGCCTGGCGCACCTCCCACGTAACCGAAATCTGCATCCGCCATCTCGCCTGGGCCGTTCACGATACATCCCATAATGGCAATGCGCACTCCCTTCAGGTGCCCCGTAGCCGCGCGAATCTTACCTGTAGTTTCCTGGAGATTAAAAAGGGTCCGACCACAAGATGGACAAGCCACGTAATCCGTCTTGAAAATACGCGCGCCTACCGATTGCAAGATATTGTAGGAGAGCCGCAAAGATTGTCCTGGCGCTTCTTCTCCCTGAACAAGAATCGCATCGCCAATCCCATCTGCGAGCAACGCACCTAAAACCGCGCTTGCCCCCAAAAGAGTCTTTTCAAAACTCGACTTAGCATCTTGTGAGGGTTGCAACGTGTCCTTTAGAAGAATCGAATGCCTAGACTCAAGTTTCGCTGCCAAATACCGATACGCAGAAACCGGAGCCATACCCAAGCCATCAGCAACCGTCACGAGCTGGGAAGATCTACTAGCATTAACCTCATCAACAGCAGCGCGATCGCGTGGATCAATGGCGATGACATCAGAAGAATCCACCACAAATTCCGGTTTAAAGTCACCTAACTGATCAATCTTGTGCGCGAGTTGATCCCATTTCTTCTGCGACGTGAAGACGCGGAATGCTTCGCTACCTCCCAAGCCTAAATCATCTGACATCGCGAGTGCCTCCGTGGCTCGACGGCGATAGTCGAAGAGATCGTATTTGGGTGCGGGCTCCTCCGAAAACACTTCTCGGGGAACCCTCATTCCCTGACACACGTCAATCAAGGCATGCGCAACGGGAATTTCATGAACTGCGTCCTCCGTGAGAGAGACACGGATCGTGTCTCCCACCCCATCCAAGAGAAGCGAGCCGATTCCGATAGCGCTCTTAATGCGCCCGTCCTCACCATCACCAGCTTCTGTCACACCCAAGTGTATGGGATAGTTCCATTCATCACCCAACTGACTCAAACGGGCGACGAGCAAACGGTAGGCCCCGATCATTACCTTGGGGTTACTCGCCTTCATCGAGAAGATGAACTGGTGATAGCCTTCGTCTCGGGCAATGCGAGCAAACTCAAAAGCGCTCTCCACCATTCCAAGCGGAGTATCCCCATAGCGGTTCATGATGCGATCACTGAGCGAACCGTGATTCGTTCCAATACGCATAGCTACTCCACGATCCTGACAAATCTTCACCAGCGGCACAAAGCGTTCTCGAATACGCTCTAACTCTTCCTCATACTGGCTATCCGTGTACTCGCGAATCGCGAACTTCTTACTGTCCGCGTAATTGCCGGGATTCACCCGCACCTTCTCCACCCACTTGGCCGCCTCAAGCGCTGCATCCGGCTTGAAATGAATGTCTGCTACCAACGGCACCTGACACCCTCGATCCAGTAGGCCTCGTCTGATGTGCTCAAGGTTCTCGGCATACTTTCGCGTCTGTGCCGTCACACGAACAATCTCGCAACCAGCCTCCGCCAATCCTAAGGCTTCATTGACGCAAGACTCGGTATCCCGCGTATCTGAGGTTAGCATGGATTGCACCCGAATTGGATTCCCTCCACCAATCCCGACATCACCCACCCGCACCTCACGGGTTTCCCGACGTGCGTAGCGGTAGAGGCTTTCGCAATACTGAAGAGATGCTGGGTCAGCCATAATCTCTTCCCCCATACACAGAACACCGCGAAACGCCAGTGATACTGGAGTATCAAGACCGCGCGAGCCGGGCATTCTTTCGTAGACAGGTCGGCGAAGCTTTTCCAGGGTGGCAGTGGCGACCGACGGTGGCCTCAGCATGATATGAAGATCCATCTTATCGGGGCAGGCGAAGTCGGGCGACACATGGCATTCCGGCTCAGTGGTGATGGGCACGATATCGTCCTGATTGAAAAGGATGAGTCCCGAGCGCGTGAGCTGGAAGACCAGCTGGATGCCAAGGTCATGGTCGGTGACGGTTGTTCGCCACATTTCCTAGCCGAGTCTGGCGTGGGCGAATGCGAACTCTTTCTTGCCCTAACGAGCTGCAACAACGCCAATCTCGTTAGCAGCTCGATGGCGAAACAGTTAGGGGCACGTAAGACGATCTGTCGTCTTCACCCAGGTTTGCAACGGGAAGCCTGGATGTTCGATTTTAAGAAAGAATTCCACGTCGACTATCTGTTCAGCTCAGAACGCCTCTCAGCAATCGAGTTAGCAAAGTTTATCTGCAACCCCGCTAGTGTGGTCGTCGAGGAGATCGCACGTGGCAAGATCGAGCTGCAACAGCTCGAAGTGGACCCGAAGAGCCAAAACGTGGGCAAGACCCTGCTCGATCTACAGGCTCCAAATCGGGTCCGTATCGCTGCAATCACCCGTGATGGGCAGAGTTTCGTGCCGAATGCCGAGTCCCTAATTCAAGTGAACGATAGGCTTACCATCTTTGGAGATCCTCGAAAGCTTCGCTCCCTAACAAGTCAGCTACAACCCGATCGCGTAGAACCCAGCGAGCAGAATGTGGTCATCTTTGGAGGTGGCGAGTATGGCTATTCCTTGGCACAGATGCTAGAAAGCTGGAACACCCGTACGAGAATCTTGGAGAGAGACAGAGCCCGCGCCCAAGTTCTGGCAGAAAGCCTAGAAAAGACAAAGGTGATCAATGTAGACGCCACCTCCATCCTCGAACTTCGTGAGGAACAGGTTGGTGAAGCCGATTTCTTTGTAGCCGCCAGCGGCAATGACGAAGACAACGTCATGACGTGCCTCCAAGCGCACAACCTGGGCGCAAAGCACTGCCTCACCCTAATTCATCGAGCCGACTATGCCGATGCCATCAGCGCCAACGGTGAGCACCTCGGCATCATGGCCGCGGTAAGCCCCCGCGAAGCCACCAGAATCGACCTCATGAGGTTTGTGACGTCTGACCGGTTCCATCTCTTTAAACAGCTTGATGAAGGGGAGATCATCGAAATGGCTATTCCCGAGAATGCCTTCGTCGTGGGCAAGCGGGTACAGGAAATCAGTTGGCCAGCCAGCGCTGTTCTCGTCGCTCTGATCAATGGGGACAGAGCCATTGTCCCTGGTGCAGAAGACGTGCTCGAGGCCGGGCAGAACCTTTACGCCATGGTGGCACCTGAGTCCCGGAAACAGCTCATCAAGTTGATTACCAAGAAAGCTTAAATATCGAAATCGAGCGCCTTCCGATCCTTCGTGAAGGGTTTGATGACCGAATCCAGGTAAGCAACGTGCAGCGGATCCACCCGATAAGCTTCGAGTGCCTCCATGGATTCGAGTTCTACCGACAGGAAGAATGGCCACTCGTCATCGGGCACCGCATTTCTCCCTGCCTGAACACGACTGACGTGGGAAATGGCGCCGAGCTGGCTACGGGTCGTTTCGATAATCTCGCCTAGCTTGGCATCATCGACCTCTGGATTCAGCTTGAAGAAGACAAGATGGAGAATCATAATTTAAGCTTGGTCTGCCCCACAATCGCCGCCTAATCACTCCACCGCAGAGCGCCTTTCTTCAGCGCGTAAAGATAGGCGACAAAGAGAATGCCAACGAAACTGAGCGCACTCCAGAAGGCAATCGTCACGCCGTCACGAACGACGAGTTCCTGAAAGGTGACCGCCCAGGGGTACATAAAGACCACCTCAATATCAAAGATGACGAATAGCATCGCCACGAGGTAGAACTTGACGCTGAATCGAGGCTGGGTCTCGCCAATCGGAAGCATGCCGCACTCATAGGCGGAATCTTTCACCTCCGAGCGCTGGGCGCTCTTTCCAAGAACGACACTGATCAGCAGGGTGACGGCAGCAAAGCCACCCGCGATGAGGATCTGAATGAGAATGGGCAAGTAATCGGAACTCATGGCCTGAAATGGAAAGCACTTAATCCCGGGATTTCCGTTACCGGAGATCTCGAGATTAAGTGCTGTTAAGAGGTAATCACCTTTCCGTCAACCAACGAAGGTCGACAGATCAGCGGCTGCGAGTCGCGATGGAGGGAGGAACGATTCGGAGCGTTGTTTGGGGAAGGAAGAAGGGACGCTTAGGAAGCGGCCTTCTGCTGCGCAGCTGCCTGCTCTGCTTGCATCTTCTCAGCTTGCGCTGCTAAGTACTCACTAGAAGCTTCATGAATCCGGTCTGTACCACGGTACTTTCGACCTTCCTTCTCAACGAGGCCACGGGTGACCAAGTTTTGAAGCTTTTCATATGCTCGCAGGCGCAGCATTTCTTCGCCTCCGCTGACGGCGTTCTTCTCTTTGAGGTTCTCATACACGGACTCAAAGAGCCCGTTGAATGGCAGAAACTCCTTCTCGACCTTCATCACATTGACGATTTCATCAGTAACGTGGTCAGGAATGCGGCGAGAGAAACGTGTTCTTCGTGTTGTAGCCATAGGACCGTCAGTATACCACGTCTTAAGACTTAAAGCGAATGGTTTTAGCCCCTCGCCCCCCCGAGAGACGTTTCAGTTTCTCAAAAATTCGCACATCCGCGAATCATATGTGGGTCTCTCGCCAAGCCCCTCAGCAAACACTGTATACCCTGAAATCTCAATCCGCCCCTCGTCTAGGCGGGATCCCGATGACCCTGAGCCAGAGGTTGGCCCCCATTCAGGGCTAATCCACAGCCGACAGAACCTCTTGGGCTAAGCATGGTTATCAGCGCTCGTATCCTGAAACTCAGCGCCCCCAATCATCACAGGTCACTTAAGAATCGAGAAACACTTAGATAAATCCTGGCCAATCAGTTATTTAAGATAAATAAATATTTTAAAACTTCTAAGTTTTCCCTTAACTGTCTGGAGCGCTCTTAATGGAGATATCCCACGAATAGTAAACCAATCAAAACCAACCTTCGGCAGAACACCTAATATTTTAAGCTTGATTTATCGTTGATTTAACATATTTATTAAAAATAACCATAATCACCAAATCGAGAACATCACTCCACTCCTGATTTCTTCTCAATTTAGACTAGACCAAATCAAAAGTGAGACGCAGAATAAAAACGCCATCGGATAGAAAAGATTTACAAATTATCAATCATCTCAATCATAACCATTACTAAAAACTTAGTTGAAATAAGTTATGCACATGGCTTATGACAAACGTTGAATTTTAGAGGCTGAATCAAATACAGTATGTCTACACAGGTCCTCACAGACGAGCAGGAAGCCGTGCGCCGCGACGCAGGCAAGCTTGCCGATTTCATTATGTTCACCCAGCGTTCCTTCCTGCTCAATCTTTCGAAGGAACTCAACAAGGGGAGCGTTTCTTTCGCTCAGTTCTTCCTCCTCGGCTATCTTGCCAACGAGGACTACCTGACGATGACAAGCATCTCCAAGAAGATGGGTCACTCCACCGCAGCAGCCACAGGCTTGGTGGATCGCCTTGAAAAGCTTGGCTATGTCCAACGCCTCCACGCCTCTGATGACCGTCGTAAGGTCATGGTCCAGATCACCCGCAAGGGCATCGATCTCGTTGAGCGGATGCGAGAAGACATCGTCGGTAATCTTGTCGACTTGATGTCCGGGCTCGACCAGACTGAAACGCGCAGCTTCATCGACACCTACGGAAAGCTCTCAGATTCGTTTGCCGGCCTCGGCGCCGCACGCTAGTTGAGCGTGTCCGCATGCAACCAGGTCAGTCGCAAACTTATCTAAAACACGAATCACTGAGCGCATGTGCCGATCTGGCACATGCGTTTTTGTGTCGGGACACCACGGTCGATGTAGACGTCCCCAAGGACGAAGCCGTTCAGCGACTTGCCCCTTTCTACCAACACGAGGTCGAGCGTCAGGGATTCTCGTGGACCCAACTCCAGACTGCCGAGCAAACCCATGGCAGTGCCCTGGCGATCGTCGAACGGTCTTTAGGTGGTCTCCGGCCATTACCCACCGTCGACGGGCTGCTGACAAACCATCCTGGCGTGCTCCTCGGTATCATGACAGCCGACTGCTGCGCTGTCTCTATCGTGGACCCCGTCAAACGCGCCATTGCGCTCGTACATTCGGGCAAGCGTGGAACAGAAAGCAACATCTCCAGCCGAGCGATCACTCAGCTCCGCGACGCATTTGGCTCCTCTGCCGCAGATCTCGTCGTTCAACTCAGCCCCTGCATTCGACCACCCCATTACGAGGTCGACATCGCAAAAACGATTCGTGAGCAGGCAGCTGCGGCGGGCGTGCCGGAAGGGCAGATTCATGATGAGGGCTACTGCACGGCGAGCGATGAAGAGAGATTCTACTCGTATCGGCGCGAGAAAGGCTTCACAGGACGCCACCTCGCTCTGCTAGGCTACCCTGCGCACGCATGATCGGACTTTCCGCTACCGCCAAGATTAACCTCAACCTACGCATTCTAGGAAAGCGTAAAGACGGCTTCCATGATTTGGAAACACTCATGACGTGTGTGGATCTAGCGGACACTCTAACCGTCTCCAAGGCCGGCACCTTACGGTTCACCTGCTCGCGCCCGGACCTGGAAACGGAGGACAACCTTGTCATACAGGCTGTGCGTTTACTAGAAAAAGAGGTAACTAGCGACTTACCGGTAAGCATTCACCTTGAGAAACGCACACCCTCCGGCGCTGGACTCGGCGGCGGAAGTAGTGATGCTGCCGCCACCTTCAAAGCAGTGCGAGAACTCTACCAACTGGACGTCTCCAACCAACGCCTAGAGGCGCTCGCCGCAGACCTGGGATCGGACATCCCCTTCTTCATTACAGGAGGCACCGCCTTGTGTCGGGGACGCGGAGAACGACTCGAACCAATTGAGTTTCCCTGGAAACTCAATCTCATGCTCTTGAGGCACCCCTTAGAAATCCCAACTCCGTGGGCTTACAAACACTGGGCGAGTTCCAAAGAAATACCCGGACTTCCATATAGGGCTCAAACGATGCCCTGGGGTGAGATCATCAATGATTTGGAACGTCCCGCTTTCGCCAAGTACCTCATTCTGGGTGACACCAAACGCTGGCTGCTCGATCAGCCTGAAGTCGAAGCCGCTGCCATGACCGGCTCGGGCTCGGCTCTCTTCGCCATTCTTAAGGACGGTGTTGATCGCCAGGAACTCGCTAAAAGAGCAAAGGAACACTACGGGGAAAGCCTTTGGACATTCTAACATGTCTGCGATAGCAACACAGCGCCCCGCTCACTATCGTCCAGACATCGACGGGCTCCGGGCCTTGGCCGTCATTCCTGTCCTTCTATTTCACCTCGGCCTGAGCTGCCCTGGTGGTTACGTCGGCGTCGACGTCTTCTTCGTCATCTCGGGCTTTCTCATTACGAGTATCATCCTGCGAGAGATCGCTGCAGGCACGTTCACTCTCTCTGCATTCTGGGTAAGACGCATCCGGCGTATCTTGCCAGCCTTGTTCATCGTGATCTTGGCAACCATGATCGGCGCTGGGTTCGTCCTCTATCCAGAAGACTACCGCCTCTTCGGCAAGGAAGTCATTTCTCAAGCAGCTCTTGTCGCGAACTTCTACTTTTGGCAACAAAATGGCTACTTCGATGCCCCAGCCGAGAAACTAGCACTTCTTCATACGTGGTCACTTGCAGTCGAAGAGCAATTCTATCTCCTCTTTCCTTTCGTCTTGGGACTACTTCATCGATATGGACGATCTCTTCTAAAATGGACGGCGGCATTCGCCATCCTCTCCTTTGCTTGGAGCGCCGTCGGCATCTACGCGTTCCCCCGGGCCTCCTTCTACCTGCTTCCCGCCCGTGCCTGGGAACTCCTGCTTGGTAGCCTTCTCGCACTCTGGCAAGTGTCCAGCAAGCGGCCTCTTCCAAAAACCCTATCAGAGATCGGCAGCTGGGGTGGACTGGGCTTGATTCTCTATGCCATCGCCACCTACAGCACGTCGACGCGTTTCCCCGGATCTGCAGCACTCGCTCCCTGCCTCGGAGCCGGCCTTCTCATCGCCTCAAATGACAAAACGCGCACCGTGGTCGGTCGCCTCCTATCGCTGAGCCCCTTTGTCCTTGTTGGAAAGATCTCTTACTCGCTTTATCTCTGGCACTGGCCCTTGATTGTTCTCTACAAGGCTAGTTCGATTCAAAGCCTAACGCTCAACGAACAGTTAGGGATCTTATTCGCCTCCTTTGTTCTAGCTTGGCTCTCCTGGCGCTTTGTCGAGACTCCCTTCCGCAAGCCTTCCGAATCTTCTAAAATACCTTCAAAGCGCGTCTTCCAAGCATTCGCAGCAGTGACCGTGGTCTCCATCCTCCTCGGCACCATCATCTATAAAAACGATGGCTTCGAGTCCCGATTCTCACCTGCAGTCATTCGCTACATGAATGCCGAGCTAGCGCGCGAACCTGGAGACAAGATTGACCTGCTCGAGAATGGCGCTCCGCCTTTGCTCATCAGAGCAAAGGCCGCCCCCGATGCCCCAGTTCTTCCCGTCCTCATCTGGGGTGATAGCCACGCCCGCTCCATCCTCCATCTCTGCCGCGAAGCCTGCCGTGAATCTGGCACGAACATCTACGCATCAGCCTTCGCCGGAACACCACCTCTACTTGGCACCGTCCATCCGCCCAGAATGACGTCGCGAGACTACACCGACGCCGTCCTGGCATTCATCAAAGCTAAGCAAATTGAAACCGTCATTCTCGTAGGAAGATGGACGCATCATGCCATTGGAGCCCCTGAGACGAACACCCCACCTGCCCTTCGTGCCAGCGACGCCCCCAAGATGTCTTCCAAAAAAGCCTTTCGTTCCAGCTTCACTCGCACCATCCGGTCACTAACAGAATCCGACGTCTCCGTTTGGGTCATGAAGCAGGTGCCCAATCACCGCGTTGACCTACCGAGTGCCCTTGCCACCGCTACTCGATTTCCCTCCCAAGCTCCCAACGGCATCGAATCCCTTGGCGTCAGCGTCACAGAGCACCTTGAGTTTCAGAAATTCACCAACGAGATCATCGATGCCCATGCCAGCGATTCCGTGACGGTTCTAGATCCTCTATCAACCTTCACAACCGCCTCAGATCGTTGCCGACTTGAACGCGGTGGGCATTCACTCTATCACGACGACAACCATCTCTCCGATCGGGGCTCCCTTGAGCTCCGCCCGCTGTTCGAACCTCTGTTTCGAACATGGCATGTTAGCCAAAAGTAACTTGATAATAGGAATTACTCTCCTTCGCCGATCAATCGATCAGATCATATTCTTAGGGCCTGATGCGTTCAGCGCTCCCGCACCTTGTTCCCGTTTCACTTTCAGTCACTCCCTATTCCTAGCAACCCACTTTCAAACTCCCATGGGATAGCTATGGAGTGGAGTATGAGCGCTAAATTCCTATACTTGCTTTCGCTGGCAGCACTGAGCTCGGCGTAGCCGGGATTCTCGCTAGGACCACAAAGCTTCTCACTTCCGCCCTTACAAATCATCGTAAACGGCACATCGCGCAGGACGCCGAGCGCGTAGACTTCCGCCATCTCCACAGCGAGTTCGCATGAGGCTGGTGCCATGCCAAAAGCGCCAGAGTCCAAACCTTGGAGCTCATAGACATGACCGGCGCACGGACTTTCCCAACCGCGCCATTTGACTTCTTTATTCTAGCCATCGCAGCCCACTTCATTGCCACAATGTTCGTCTACACCTTCAGCAGTAGGCACATGCTTTGCAAACAAGTTGCTATCCCTTGAATTGATCGCCTAGACGAAACATCGGTAATCCGCTGGGCTTTTAATCACTCCATAACAATCACGCAACAAGCTCATGGTGAAGTTCGCCAGGTAATTGTCGTGATCGAACTCTTCACAGATTGTTTGTGGCTTCGCCTGGGGATGGGGCCTTGAAATCTCCATTGCCAGGTCGCGATAACGCTTGGCTTCCTTCGCCCTTTCCGATCCTGCTGGATCTGGTTCTGCATAGGGTAGTTTCATCCTTTGATACCCTCTCTATTTCCTTATTTTAATCTAGTTGACGAGTGACTATGACCTCCCTGGCAATGCCAACAGCTTGAGTATAGGAGACCAAGCTACCGCCCGAACAATTCGGATACCTGCTCGACAACCGAGTAGATGCGCACACCCTATCATTGATGCAGGGCAAGCAAATTGTGGCGGATGCTCAAGCATAGCACTCAAGGCAACAGCGGCGAAAGTCATTTCAATTCCGCATACCATGCCGCTTTGCTCAATGATTCTGACAACCCTTGAGGTCGGGAGCGTAGGCGAATTCGTCGGCAGAAGGAAGCACTGACCCACCTAACCAAAAGCGCCATGATAGCATGTCGCAAGATTGTTCAAGTTCACTGGAGCTGCAAATGCGACAGCTAATCGTCCTCAGCCTCGAGCGCCAAGGCTTTCGACGACTTCCGACCAAGCAGGATAAGTTCACTCCGCAACATCTCAGGAAACTTCCCCGCGTCCTCCAACTCGGCTTCTGCCGCAGCCCAAGTCTGCGGAGAGCCACCTGGCTGACCGCCCAGCTCCTGACAAAGCAAGAGTGACAGGTAAGCGGAGGACAGCGAATCCTCAGAGCCATAACGCCGCCCCGCAACGAAGTCATCGACAAGTGCTTGGGCCTTCGCTAGGCCATTCTCAAAGTCTTCTAGCATTAGGCAAGCCCGGATGATGTAGTACTGACAGGACGCGTAATCCAAGTGCATCCTACGCTCACTGTAGGCACGTTCGCCAACGCTATTGTAGGCAATGATTTCAGCTTGAACCATGTCCGGCATATCCTCACCCATGACCACTGGATCGGGATGCCCGCGCATGACCATGCCTTTGAAATAGATCCCCATTGCTCGCAGGTTGAGAGGATATTGATACAAGACATCTTTGACCAAGTTCTGTTCCTCTCGCCAAACAGGGGAACGAGACCAAGACAAGGTCGCAAACGAGACGACGAGTATTCCGAGCACCGGCCGTGCGATCCAACGGAGACTAGGAAAGCGGAAATCCGTGAGTTCACGGACGCCATAGGCGAAGAGAAGTCCAATCCACGGCATAGACGGGTAAGTTCGATACTCCACCATGGGTTCATCTAACGTGTAGGCGAATCGCAACAAGAGATGGAAGAAGCACAAGCCAAGCAACGCAGCGAGCCAGCGCTTACAGCGAATGTACCTTTCTAAGATCACAGCCGCCGCCGCAAAGATCACCACAAGCTTGGTCACCGCTTCGCCGTCTGACCAGGCAATGGTCCATGGAATATGATGATCACTCGACAACCCTATAGGCGCGAACATTCTGCTCACATACTCGCCCATCACCCGTGCTTGCGTCAGCCAGTGATGCCCCAATTCCGCGAAATTCCCGAGCTTGGAAAGCACCAATCCAAACCAAGCCGCCGTGAACACAATCGCACAGAGCCCTATCCCTGCGATCATCAGTAATCTACTCTTAGGCTCAAGCTGAATTCCTTTGTCCTCACCCAGCCGCGCGGTAAAGAAGATCAAGATCGTCGCGTGAAAGAACCCTGGCTCTTTCGCCATGCCCGCAAGCAACACTAGCCCTACAGAGATCACACCCCAGAGAAGTCTTCGCCCGTCACGCCATTTTAGAAAAGCAACGCACGCGAGCATCGAGAGCAACGTCGCCAGTAGAATCGTGGTCTGCGCGGCATAGTGAACGGGCTCCACACAAAGTGGGTGCACGGCAAAGAGAAGCGCTCCCCAGAAAGCGAGGGATTCCGCGTGACTACAAATCGATTCTGGCCCCAGCCTAACAAAGGAACGCAGCAAGCCCAAACTCGTGAAGGCAACCAGACCATGAAGGAACCAATTAAAGCCATGGAAGGCAACTGGGCTCGGCCCGAAGAGAAGATAGATTCCGTGCCAACAAGCGTGGGTGAGAAATCGACCAATCCAATCAAACTCCAGAGGCTTCGTCCCGATCACCTCCGCCCGCATGACGATGTGGTGAAAGTCGTCCATGTAGAAGGCAGCCTGCCAGGCTCCGATCTGTGAAAGGAGCGCTGCGGCAAGCACCAAGAGCCAGGGCCAAAGGGTCCGCGCCCAAGGGCAACTCAGTAGCTTCATTTAGCCCAGAATCGATGATTTTTATGGTTTATCAACCAATCTCCGACCACCTTTTGAAAGATTATCCCTGGAAGTAGCGAGGCCCTCCGGTATAGGAGCAGACACATGCCATTGACCGACACCCAGACGCAAGAGTCTCCACCAAAGACTGGTCTCGAAGACGAGCCGCGCACCGCGCAAGAAGCACGCTGGGATGAGAACTTCGCCAAACTAGCATTACGCTATGCCGGAGGAGAACACGCCGATGTCCTTTACGCTCCTTGCGGGAGTACCGGACAATTCTACGAACTCCTGGCAAGCCGCGCGAAGCATCTGCATCTCGTCGAAGACAATCCCGCCAAACTCGAATCCCTTCTCGCCACTCATCCGGATGCCAAACGCTGGGAGCCCCAGGTTGGCGAAGTCGCAAACCTTCCTCTAACAGACCAAAGCGTAGACCTCGCGTTCTGCATGCATCATTTCTACGACCTGCAGGATTCGGAGTCTCGTCTTGCGGCGCTCAAGGAACTCGCCCGCGTGAGCCGCCGTTACGTCGCCATCAGCGTGCATGACCGCGCGACCCTGAGCTATATTCGCAAACGCATTCGCAGCGAGAAGTCGTTCCCGGACTCTCTCAGAATGGCGACCATCCTCAAAGAGGCTGCCCACGCTGATCTAGGATTGGTGCTCAAGCACCCAACACTATCACTGTTCGCTTATCAGCGCTCGCTACTCTTCGAGAAAACTTCAGCGCGAGGTTAAAGCATGCCCCGAGCAACCAGGTTGTTGAGACGGTGCGCCACATTCTCAACCCCGTCCAACACGGTATCGCTGTAGCTACGACCATCGGTCGTATCAATGCGATGCCCGGAGTCCAGCTTGCGAAGCCCTTCCAACGCAGGGTCCTCATGGTGAAAGAGTTCGACGAAAACATACTCCAGCTTACCTGTCTTCGCACAAGCAGCCATGAGTGCGCCAATCCACCCATCATCCGTGGTTAGGCAGCCGCGCGTGGTCTTGCTAGAAGCATGGAACATCCCGAGCTCTCCCGCTTTGGCCATGTCACGAATCACGGCCTCATTCTCGGGAATGGTTAGGCTGGAATCTCCACAGTGAGCAGCATCTACCATCACCTTGAAGAAGGCCTTACCTAGAGCCTTGTTCGTGGCTTTGACGATTGACCACGCCTTGCCTACATCCGTGAAGGTCTGAAACTCGCCACCCCGCAGAAACTCCATGTGCCATGCTTTAATACCACTGTTAGCAAGATCAGCCTCAGCATAGGCTCGTACATGCACTTTCACATTCTGAGCAACAGCGGCATCAAAATCAGCGCCCACTTTGGGAGTTGCCCCTGGCTTCATCCATTCTTCGATCGATGTAGAAGCCACTTGGGTAATCTCATGTTGTTTAGCCAGGGTCAACCCATCCACCAGCATGCCAACGCCCGCATCTTCGTCGTCGGGATTCATCGGATCAGCTCCACCGACCATGAGAATGAGGTGCACGGCCAGCCCCAGCGCCTTGAGACCCTCTATCATCTCATCATTATCTCCGGGCTCGACTCCTGGAAACACCGAAATCTGCACACAGTTAAATTTGACCGACGATTTCTGCACCAAGTGGGCCATTTCTGTAACAACCAAAAGCTTGCCATCCTCGCCGCGAGGCAGTCGGCCCTCTTCCGGAACCAGCCCGCCCACAAACTTGATGTGCGTAGGCACGATCCCGAGTTCCACCGATGTTCTGAGTGTGATGCTTTCAGCCATGCGCTGTGTTCGCGTAAATCAGATAGGGCGTCAAGCTTGGAGACTTAACCCCATGAAAGAGAGTGCAGCCCGACGGATCATGGACGAAACTCGAAACCATGATCCGTCCTCTCGCGATCGTTTTGGCCTCTATGATGGTGAGTCCTATCTCCCTAATCGCCGACTCAGTGTGGGTTGAAGGAGAAACCGGTCAAACCACCAACCTGCGCAAGAACGGCTGGTATTCGTCCGTTCGAGCACAAGATTTGTCCGGAGCGGACTGGCTTGCCACTTATGGAAGTGATGTTCCCGTCGTCGCCACCTTTCCTCTTACGTTCACAAAAGCCGGGAACTACACGTTGTGGGTTCGAGCAAATCCTATCAACGCAACACTTCACGCTGCAATTGGTGCTTCAGAAAAATGGTTAGAAGTTCCTATTTCCTCAGATCGCCATGAAATAATTAACATTGCCTCTGATGGCAAACCAGACCTGCGCTTCCTCGCATGGAGCAAAGTTGGGCCGATATCGCTAGTAGAAGGCGAAACAAGACTTCGCTTTCGAATGTCTTCCAAGAATCGCAACCATGGTGCCATCGATTGTTTCTGCCTCACCACCGACTCCGAGTGGAAACCAATTGGTATCTTAAAACCTAACGAATCTTCCAGTTGGCCCGCGCCAAAACTAACAGACACCAATCTCAGCCACTGGAGCGAATTCATTCGCCCGTCCGAAAAAGATCTCTCCTGGCGTGGCGTTCGTTGGCACCGCCATCTCGATGAAGCCGCGGCGGAAGCCAGCGACCTTGGGCGCCCCGTTCTCCTTTGGGCGATGAATGGGCATCCATGTGGTGAGACATGAAACAATGGCGTCAAAGGACGCGACGAGATCTGGTCAGATCTCAACCTACAAAAGCTTTCCAAGGAATTTGTCTGTGTCATCGAGGAAACCTTTCATCTCCACCCGCCAAACTGGCTCAAGGATCCTCCGAGACCAAAGAGCACTGCGCTCTATCGCACCTATGTGAAGAATGCACCCAAGCTCTGGCCTAAAAACACCAGCACCTATCAAGGGTTCTATCTTATGAGCCCCACCGGTGACTACCTAGGTGGAAACTTCGGCATTGTTCGTGAAGAAGAAGCGCGCAACTTGATGACAACAGCGTTAGAAAAATGGAAAGCGACGGGTGCGGCCATGCGCACCGTTTCAACGAACCCTCCCGCCCTCTATGGTGGGAATGAGCCCCAACCTGGTTCTCTGAAACTGCAGCTCGCCTACCGTGACCTCCCACGCGGTGACGTTGAAAGACCAACCACGGTCTACGTTCAGAATCCCTACAACCTCGGATGGTTTGATTTCTCAAAAGAGGAGGCGCGTGCGCTTCTCACAAAATCAGAAGAGCCGGTCACAATCCCGCACTCACTCTTTGCTAAGATGGCCACTCGAACACTAAAGGACGCTGTTCGGGGCCAGATGTCACGGTGGGATAGCTCGGCACTCCACTCTGGCTCCCTCACTACGCAGCGAATCTTGAAAGCCGTTTCGCGGAGCTCCTATCGCCTAAAAGGATCCGTCAATCTGTCAGAGAATGAACGCCGCTATGAAGTTCAGTTGCTCGGCAAAGCCGTTTACGATGAACGCCTGCAGGCCTTTTTTGAATTTGAGCTCGTCGCCGTAGGCCAACGTAGTGGCAAAGGTGGTGCCAATGGCCGCGAAAACGATCTCGGACCTGCACCAATGGGAGTAGCTTTCAAGCTCTATCGATCACCCAAAACGAGCCGCTAACCAAGACTTCTTACATTGAGCATGTAGGTGAGATCTGCCGGATCAGACTCTAGCCTCTACCTTAGCGAAGCGATGAAGTTGTCCACTGTGCACGTGGTTGGATACGCATGGTATTCCCACACCACATCCAAGAAGTGCTCGCGCGACACGGGCTCACCCCGATGCTCGGCGGAAAAGCGCTCGCACCCGAGCAATGAGCTCTTTCATGCTGATGGGCTTCACCAAATAATCATCTGCGTCCGTCTCCAGTCCAGCCACGCGATCATCTACCATGCCTTTGGCTGTCAACATCAGAATGGAGGGCTTACAACTACGACGCCGCAACTTCAGACACACTCTGTAGCCATCCACCCCGGGCATCATCACGTCGAATAGAATCAGATTACAAGCGCGCTCCAAGCCAAGTTGACCATCTTCAGCTGTGGCCACACGAGAACCATGCCCCCGCAAGGCCTCTGCTAGAGCCATCCTTATGGCCAGTTCGTCATCGATGATGAGTAGACTAGTCTAGGTACCGGACTTGGGTCGTGGAAACCGCAAGGTGAAGGTACTGGCTTTACCAGAAGCGCTATCAAGCATGACCTTGCCGCCGTAAGCCATAAGTAGCATTGACGCCACAGGTGCTCGCAATTCATGCAACACGCGCGCCACAAACCGGCTCTCGATATCACTCGCGACGCAATGCATGCTGTGTCAACGCCAAGTGGTGCGTCTTTCAATCCACGACAGCAATTACGGTGATAACGCTTGTAGGGTTAAGAAGACGTTCAAAAATATTGTCATAACACCACGACCACGCCGAATGCAGCGTTCGACCATCATTCTTCTCCCACTGCGATGTCGTAAATTCTATAACACCGCCCCACTCAAGTATGGGCAGCGGGAATGACCCACTGAAGACGACATCGATGATCTCCTTCCGGGTGGTGCGACAGATTCTCGCACGTTGCCAGTCGACACTCTAATTATTCGGTCGTTGTGTCTTAGGAGTATTGGCCCAATCAGCAAGATGGCAGCCAAGCTGGGTGTCTCGCCAGAACCTGTCGCCAACAGTGTTTGATAGAGTATCTGCGGAAGGCATAGTGTGCTCGCTCCCTGCTTCTTCCATTCAAGATAACGCAATCGCATCGTATGGGCGCGCATAGGTCTACCCTGAACTTCGGCCCCAGGATCGGCCCCACGTGCGATCAGCTCCTGAGCCTCATCCCACTTCTTATCTTGCAGAGCATGGAACATGCGGTGTCTTCTCCTGATTATCACCGGCATCGATTTCTGCAACGGCCTCTATCAATGCTGGCACTAACTCGAAAGCCCCACCACGAACAGCTGCATGTAGAACAGTCCCGCAAAACCGGTCCGTCATGGTTAGATCTGTTCGCGAAACAAGCTGGATGGAAAACTTGAAACGCTCACTGTCTGCAAGCGCTTAATGAAATGCTGAGGGATATTGTCCCACAACAGCACTTACATCCGCGCCTTGCAGTGAGAGCAAAGCAAAGATCTCGTTTTGATCGCGGTCGATAGCCCAGATTAGCGGTGTCGGTTCTCCTTCCGCAGCGACGAGATTCAGATTAGCATCCCGCTCATGCAACAGCTTCACAAAGGGATGTCCATCGCGAAGGACGGCAGGATCTAACATCATTATTCTCCTTTCGCGTTTCTTGCCGTCAAAGCGAAACAAATCGTTCTTGATCTCGTATATGCCATTTGGAGTAGAATTCCTGTTCAACAACAGCCTACCGACACTCTGGAACCCACTCACAATCGCCCCTCCTAGAGGAGAGCCGCACTCGATATCCACGCCTGACGTTATTAGATATTCACATGCTTTTAGGCGCCCATACTGCGCAGCGATCGAGAGAGCTGTTTCGTGATCGATATCCACGCCATTCTTGAGAAGAAACTCTAGAACCCGCAAGTGTCCGTTCCTAGCAGCTCGATGGACGGGAGCGTAACCTTCTTCCACGGCAGAAATCAGAACTGGGCTGTCTGAGATGATCTTGCTCAGACGCTCACTCTCCCTCGCTTCTCCCTCGCTTCTTCATCAAGCAAATCGAGCGCCGTTTCTACTGAAGAAGCTTTCTCTCACAAGGCGAGTAGATTCTCTCGCCTGAGCCGGGCAAGCGAATCATGCGCGGGAAATTCGGCAAGCTACTGCAGATAAAGCTTCACTGCCTCCTTAGGGCGGTTCTGCTTACGCCGGACTTCGACGAGCCAGAAGAGCGCTGTAGCGGCGAACTGGCGATGGGAGTGGTAAGTCTCCAACAGCTTCTCATAGCCCGGGGCCGGTTGCGTCAGGCCTTGAGAGGCTTCCTCCTCAATTAGAGCCTCACGAAGAAGTTTCTCCAAGTCATCTCTGCGAGATTCTTGAGCAGAAAGGCTAAAGTAACAAGAACCGAAAGAATGAGGATCGATAGCTTCATTATACCAAGATAGCACCTGCCGCTCCCGCATTGCGTCATGGATGCGGCATATCGACATCTGTCAATCTTGTGCTAGTTCTGGTCCCTTGAAAAGATTCGTTCTCCCCGCTATCATCGTCACGCTCGTCCCCCTGCTCTTTGTCGAACCTCACGTCGCCCGTTGGCTTGAGTCGAACCGGACGACAAAGCGCCATGGTGAGATCATTCACGAGATCACATCGACATACTCTCACATCAGGGTACGCGAACGAGGCAATGTACGTTGCCTGACATTCGTCGATCCAAATGGCCGCGAAGAACGCCAATCGGCAATCGACATAAAGAATCCTCATGCCATGCAGTTGGGCTACACCACCTCATTCTTTGCCTCGCTGCTATTTCGAGAACCTCAAGAGCGCGTGCTCATCGTTGGTCTGGGAGGAGGCGGCATGGTTCGCTTTCTGAACCATGCTTTTCCCGAAACGATGGTCGAAGCAGTGGAGATTGACCGCGTGGTCGTCGGCGTCGCCAAGAACTACTTTGGTACTATGGAAGGCCCCATGACAAAAATTCATGTGGCGGACGCCTTTGATTATCTCAAAGAACCTCACGGCCCCTTTGATGCTCTTTACATGGATGCCTTCCTCAAGCCATCAGTCGCTTCAGGTCTGGAGAATGTCACCCAGCGACTGAAAACCCTAGAGTTCCTTCAGAGCCTGCGCAGGCAACTAAATCCTGGAGGCATCGTTGCATTTAATCTACACCAATACGCCTCCGCTACCCAGGACGATCTCGACGCCCTTAAGACGGCGTTCCCGCAGGTCTATCTCTTTGGCGTACCACGGACAGGTAATCTGATAGCCATCTGTACTATTGACCGCCAACGACTTACTACAGAGACTTTGGCAGAGCGAGCAACCAATCTAGAAACAAAGCTAGATGTCGACCTACCCTGGCAAAGCTTCGTCAATGAGCTACACCACCTTTAACGAAAGATTTCCGTTGATCCCGTCAATGCCCCCTTCTAGCATTCCACAGTGGCCTAGGGAGGTGATTGTAAAATTACTTGGGAGGGGGGGAATACTCCACTTAATGTGCGGTCGCCCCTCAGCTCACACTTTCCTGTCCCGGCATTGGGGCTACGAGGGTGTAAACCTACCTCATGAATCGCCGAATTCTTCTAGCTTGCCCTTACCCCCTAGATTCTCCCCGCGGAAACAGTGTCTCCGCCAATCGCATCATTGGGATCCTCGAAGGGCTTGGCCGCACTGTCATTCCGATATCTGGCCGAACTTCCTCTGAAGGCTCAGGAGATATTCTTATCGCGCTGCACGCAAGAAAGAGCGCTACGGCCATCGAAAGCTTTCACGCGAGGCATCCGCAACGCCCTGTCATCATCTTGCTCACAGGCTCCGATCTCTATGCCGATCTAGAAGGTCCTCCAGAGAACCGCACAACCGTGCAGCAAACCCTTGCGCTCGCAACCCGACTGGTCGTTGCGCAAGGCGCCTCGATCACAGACATCCCAGAAACCTTTCGTGACAAAGCCCAGGTAGTTCCCAAGTCACCGCTAACTAATGTTCCCACTCGCATGAAGAACCGGTCACCAGGGCTCCTGAACGTCGTCCTTTCCAGTCACCTGCGCCCAGCCAAAGCACCGCTTCTTGTGCTTGAATCGCTAGCTCTTTTACCGGAGAGCATCGCCGTTCAGGTTGACCACTATGGACATGCAGAGGATCCGGATCTAGGCCGCTATGCCCTCAATGCTTCTAAAGTCCCCAGAACTAAGTACTACTGGCATGGCAACAAGCCCCACAAAGAGATGTTAGCCACCTTTGCTCAAGCAGATCTCCTGTTAAACACATCTCGAGTCGAGGGCGGCGCCAATACCCTATGCGAGGCCATTCAAATGGGCCTACCCTGCCTTGCAACATCCATCCCACCCAACGCTGGCATGCTAGGTGAAGACTACCCTGGGCTCTTTCCAATGGATGATGCTCAGGCTCTAGCAATGTTGATAGAACGAAGCACTTCAGATGCCGATTTCCTCAACCAACTCACCTTAAAGGTTGAAATGAGGGCCCCTTTCTTTACAAGGCAGGCTGAAGCGGAAGCTTGGCAGAAAGTGATCGAGGAAGCATCGTCCCTGTCTACGTAGCATCGCTATTCTTGGCCGTCCTCAAAGGCGGCACACTTCTGCTAGAAATACATCATCGCCTGCTACACAGCCAATGCCTTGGACCAAAATTACTAACACTATATTTCGTAATAGTGCGTGTTTCTATCGCCTCACCCGGACCTCATCCGCGCTCGCCAGTACGCACCTCTTTCCTCCGCCAACGTCCAAGACGCGCTCACCTTCCGACCCAAGGTCAATCGCCGTGCCCTCAATAATCTTCACGCCAAGGCGGGCTCGTACCGGTTTGCCTAACGAGTAATGAGCCTTCTTCAACTCCGCCAATTGCTTTGCAAACGCCTCAGCTGGCGAACTCAGGATATCCGAGAGGCGATCAAGAATCCCGGCAGCAAAACCTACGCGGTCAATCCAGGTTCCCGTCACCTCCCGCAGCGACGTGGCAAGGTCTCGAATCTCCTCGGGCAATTCATCCTGTTGGACATTCACATTTACCCCAACACCAATCACGGCAGAAGCTTCTCCACCACCTTGCATCTTCGTTTCAGCAAGTATTCCTGACACCTTACGATCCCCCAGATACAGGTCATTGGGCCACTTCACGAGGGGAGACGCTGGCGGATAGCCCTCAAGCGCTCGCTTCAAAGCCAACGCCGTCAGGTGCGTCAGCCTTCCCCAGTCACGTAGCGGCCAAGCTGGCCGAACCCGGCAAGAGAAGAGGAGATTGCTCTCGGGCGGCCCTCCAAACCAAACGTTTCCGCGTCGCCCACGACCCGCCGTTTGCCGTTCAGCAAACAGCACCGTGCCAACAGTTTCTGAACCAACTGGCAAGTCGAGCACCGCATCGTTCGTCGAGGCCACCTCATCCGTCACGTGAATACTCCAGGCATCTTCACGCTCCAGAGCAGCACCAACACTTTCCGCATCAAGCACTGCCTGGACTTGGTAAGTCGAGGAAGTTCTGCAAAAGCTGCTTCCCATTCTCAGTCAGAATAGACTCTGGATGAAACTGCAAACCATGAATCGGATACTCACGATGCTGCAAACCCATGATCTCATTCTCAGCCGTTTCCGCCGTGATCTTGAGCACCTCCGGAAAGGTCTCTCGTTTCACAATAAGAGAGTGATAACGGGTCGCCTCAAATGAGTCAGGCAGACCCTCAAAGATACTCTGCCCTTTATGGAGAATGGGGGACGTCTTGCCATGCATGAGACGCTCGGCGCGAATGACATCCCCGCCAAAGACCTGACCGATGCATTGATGTCCAAGACAGACACCGAGAATCGGAATCGTCTTTCCAAAGGCACGCACCACTTCACAACTAATACCGGCTTCTGCTGGTGTGCAGGGACCAGGGGAAATACAGATCTTGTCTGGTGCAAGCTCACGGATTTCATCGATGGTGATCTCGTCATTCCGATAGACTTTGAGATCGGCACCGAGCTCACGAAAGTACTGCACCAAGTTGTAGGTGAACGAATCGTAATTATCGATTACTAACAACATCTTTGATTAGACTCCTTTAGAAAGGTTCTTGGCATACTCGATCGCACGGATCATGCCCATGGCTTTGTTCACGGTCTCTTCGTACTCATTCTCAGGCACCGAATCTGCCCCCACACCTGCACCCGCTTGGACGTAGGCTTTGCCATTCTTGAGAACACACGTGCGAAGGGCAATGCACGAGTCGAGGTTCCCATCGAAACCGAAATAACCCACGGCCCCGGAGTATGCACAACGTTTGTTCTTCTCTAGCTCATTGATGATCTGCATGGCACGCACCTTCGGCGAACCAGAAACAGTACCCGCAGGGAAAGTCGCCGCCATGACATCATAGACGGTCTTGTCTTCGTGAAGTTGACCAACCACGTTTGAGACGATGTGCATGACGTGGCTGTAACGCTCAATGACCATGAGATCCGTCACGTTCACCGTGTCATAGTTCGCCACACGCCCCACATCATTTCGCGCAAGGTCCACGAGCATCACGTGTTCCGCACACTCTTTGGGATCCCCTAACAAATCCTGCTCCAAAGCGCAGTCCTCTTCTTCAGACTTGCCACGCCAACGCGTGCCAGCAAGAGGACGAATTTCAATCTTGCGGTCGATGGATCTCACATGCACTTCAGGAGAACTTCCAACCAAGGAGAAGCCATCTGGAAACTGAAGGCAGAACATGTAGGGCGAGGGATTCACATGTCGCAGTGCCCGGTAAAGATCGATCGGAGGTTCTGTGAAATCGACGGAGAATCTCTGTGACGGCACCACCTGAAAGATATCACCCGCACGAATGTATTCCTTCGCCTTCTCCACCATTGCACAATACTCCTCCTTAGTCGTGTTGCTAGACGGTTCCACTCGGTCCGGCTTGGCATAAGTGATGACCGGCTTTGCATGGATAGGCTGTGACAACTTATCAATTAACTTATCGATCCGTTGCCGAGCAGCAGCATAGGCTTCTTCAGCGTTGGCAAATTCGTCAGTGACTACGTTGGCCACGACTTGGATCCGCCGATACTTGTGATCAAAGATGAGCACATCATTCGCCACCATAAAGAGCATGTCAGGGACACCGAGAATATCCTCAGGTGGGTCGGGCACCGTCGGCTCAAAGTAACGGACCGCATCATAACTCAAGTAGCCAACTGCCCCACCGTAGAACACCGGCAAGCCGTTAGAATCGGCCGGGCGATAAGCGGCCATCCACACCTCCAGCTCACGCAAGGGATCCCCTTCCGCTTGGTGCGTTTCCACGGTGCCAGTCTGCACGTTCGTCAGCGTCACCTCGAGTCCGCGACACTCGAAGATCTGACGCGGCTCGCTCCCAAGAAAGGAATAGCGTCCCGCGTCTTCACGAGTTTCCGCAGATTCAAAGAGGAACGCGTAGTCCCCATCGTTGATCTTTCGAAACGCCGAAAGAGGCGTTTCATAATCGGCTGCCAATTCAGTGTACGTGGGCACAAGATTCCCGGCAGCGAATTGCGCAGCAAAGGTCTCGAAATCAGGCTTGAGAGGCGTCTCGGGCACAGTGAATTCAGTTTGGAGAGCGAAACTCGTTTCGCAAGCCATCACTTGGCAATCTTCCGAGCCGACACTACCCTTTGCTGCCATGTCGGACGAGGCTGATTCCGCTCCTACCCACCCACCGGCTAACACAGCGTTAGCCGCTCGCTACGGATCTGCTCGAGAAGCTTTTGATCATGCGCTGGTCATCCTCGCCATGAATTTGCCTTACTGGCATGTCCACCAATCTGGCAGCCACGAACTCTACGTTGAGGAAGAGCGACTCGGACAAGTCGCAGATGAATTGCGTGCCTATCGCCAAGAACAGGCCTCCTGGCGGCCCGTAGATCCAGACGCTGGAGTGGCCGACTATCCAGCTAGCTTCTACGTTCCCTATGTCGCGACCCTAATCCTGACGTTATCCTTCATTCTGCAGAACGCCTACGCGCCATACTATGCCACTATTGGAAGGATGGACACCCTGGGGTTCCTCTCTCGAAACGAGTGGTGGCGCCCGCTCACCGCGCTGTTCCTTCATGCAGATGTTCCTCATGTTCTTGGAAACATCGTCTTCGGCCTGTGGTACGGCACGTTGGTCAATCGCACCTATGGCACTCTGCTCGGCTGGAGCCTCATGTTGGCCAGTGGAATCTTGGGAAACACGCTCGTCGCTCTGCATCGGTTTCCGGCATCCCATTTCTCGATTGGAGCTTCCACAGCTGTCTTTGGAGCTTTGGGTCTTCTCGTCGCAGAGGGGTTCGCTCATCGCTGGCGACAGCGTTTCAGTATGCAGGTAGGCCAGCTCCTCATTCCGATGGTTGCTGGGGGGCTCCTCCTGGGCTGGACCGGCGGGTTTCACGATCCCCAGATCGACGGCCTGGCTCATGTGGGAGGATTTCTCTCAGGTTTCATGTTAGGTCTGGCCGCTTCTTTCCTTCCGAGGAAAGAAGCAGGAGTTAGCAAGTGACGCCGGGCTCGGAGAGTGGCAGGCTGTTGGCATGTTAAAACAAATCATCACTCACCCTGGGAGTGCGCATAAAGACGATTTCCTCGCCTGTAGCGTGCTCGTGCACCTCCATGAGGTGCCAATTCTGCGGCGAGAACCAACGGAAGAGGATCTCAACGATCCGGGCATCTGTGTGGTGGATGTAGGTGGCCGGCACGAGCCCGAGCTAAAGAACTTCGATCACCATCAGTTCCCTCAAGATGAACCGCCTGTCTGTGCGCTTTCGCTAGTGCTAAAAGACCTTGGGATTTACGACGATGCAAAGAAGTTCTGTGATTGGCTAGAACCTGCCGAGTGGCTCGATTGCTTGGGCCCCGTGGACACCGCAAAGAAGCTTGGCGCCCCTCGGGCAGTCATCAGCCAGTTGCTCTCGCCGATCGATGTGACTATGCTGAAGCGCTTCGCTTCCGAAACTCAACTCACGTTCCGGTGTCCGATCTGGCAGCTAATGCGCATGGTTGGTGAAGATCTTGTCGCCTACCTGCGCAGCTTGCGCAATCGGCTCGATTTCATTCACGACCGTGCCGAGTGGTGGACGATTGACACCAAACAAGGAGCCTTCGAAGCCCTCTTCATGCCCCGGATCGAACCGATCAACGGTGAGCCTTCCTTTGGGTTGAATCGCTATATCGAGGAAGTAGGCAAGCAGGATGAGGTCATCGCGCTTGTTTATCCAGATCGCCGGGGCGGTGGCTATGGGCTAGGGCGTTTCAATGACAATCGCCGGATGGACTTCACCCGAGTGGGCGAGGAAGAAGACGTCCACTTTGCCCACGGGCGTGGCTTCGTCGCAAAGACGTCAGCCACCGATCCAGATCGGCTGAAAGAGTTGCTGGCCCAGGCCTATCATTAACAGGGAGAACAAACTACCGCACGTGGAACGTGGAATTGCGGGTCTTCGTGCCGACAAACTCGTAACGGTTCCAGGCACTCATGTCATTGAGTGAAACCCAACGGCGCTCTTCCTGCCGATAGTGCCAGTCCTTATCGTTTTGATAGGTGAATTGCATTCCACGACCTTCGATAATGGTTTGCACTTCATTATCGTGATAATTCTTCTCATCATAGTCGGTGAGCGCACGTTGTCCCATCTCGGAATAGAAAGCATTGATTTCAAAGAGGAGATCATCGAGATCTTCGTCCATCTCCTGGACCTTGAGCCCAATGCGCTTGGCTTCGCGTAAGGTAATAGGATAACTGTGAGAGGGATAATCGGCATTCAGCACACGACTAATGCGCGACCGTTCCTTGGCGCTCGATACATGATAGGAAAGAATTTCCTCACAAAGCTTTAGAGAAAGCGAGCTCGCTCGATCAATCGCTCCAAAAACGAGGGGGTGCACATGCTCGTAGAGTTTCGCATACGGATTCGACTGAGCTTTTGGGTCAGGAAGCTCGGCATCGGCATCGTGCCAGAGATTGGTCACGCGGTTCAGCTCATCTTGGCTCACACTGATGAGATAATTGTTCCGGTCGACCGGAGACAGATCGTGGGTAAGTGACGTATCCACCGCTGTGAGATAAGCGAGTGGCCCCATGTGAATCTCGTCGGCGCCAAGGGAAATCATCGTTGCTGCAGAGGCACACTCCAATGGGATCAAGGCAATCACGCGCTTGCCGTGCTGCCGAAGAAGATTAACCAGGCGAAGAGCTGCTTGCCCGTTCCCTCCCGTGGACTTCATGAAGAGGTAGATCTTGTCGTGCTTGCCTATGTGTTTCAGCACTTCGGCAAGAGGTGGCACGTCGGTGTGACAGATGGAGCCACTGCCAGCCGACCAATAAGTGAGAAACGCTCCGTCGATCGTCGACTCAATCTTCTTAATCATCTGTTGCGTCTTTCGAAACAGATTCGGCGGCTCAACGATTTTGATAGCTTTCTTCTTCTCCATAGTGGGGCGGTAGTTAGGTGAAAAGCCGATTCACAGCCTCTACTGACTGCGGTGAGCAGACACGTTCAATGCACTCTCTCCACGTCTCTTGTCCAGACAGAATCTCAATCTCTACTCGTAAGTAGTAGATTGGCACGTCCCTCGAATCGATCTCCGGTAGGCGCACGGCATCCTTCTCCGTCGTCACAATCATCGCCAAGTCGCGGTCCACACAGTGATTGATGAATGTGAGAACCTCTTGCTCGGTGTATCGATGATGATCCGTGTAGCGCCGCCGAGCCTCGACATTGGCTCCCAAGCGCGTGAGTGAATTCTCAAATGTTTCCGGGGTGGCAATCCCGCTAATAGTGCCGACGTAGATATCCTTGAGCGCCTCCAAGGGTAGTCGCTCGTCGGAGTGCACGTTATGAAGATAACAAGGCGCATGCCGACAAGCGATGATTTCCGCCGTGCGATTGTATTTTCTTATCTGTTCGATCAAGGCGTCGTTCGATTCCCCCAGGCGGCATTTCGTGAGGAAGATGTAGTGTGCTCGCTTGAGACTCGTCGCTGGCTCACGAAGAGTGCCACGAGGCAATAGTCGCCCCGTCCCAAACGGTGCCATGCTGTCGACCAGAATAATGTCGAGCCGATGGCGGAGCCTCATATACTGCAACCCATCGTCGAGAAGGATGGTATCGATGCCATGCTCTCGAATCGCATAACCGCCAGACTTTACCCTATCCTTGTCCACGAGCACCACCACCCCATCGAGATTGGAAGCCAACATGTAAGGTTCATCACCCGAAAGCTCTGAATCTAACAACACCTCATTTCCATCGGAAACAACACGCGGAGGATCTTGCACGGTCCTCCCAGTGACACGATTTTTTAATCGCTCTTTGAACGGCGGCTTCTTACTCTTGTAACCTCGACTGAGAACAGCCACATGCCGTCCGGCATCACGTAAAGCTCGGGCAAACAATTCGACTACAGGAGTCTTACCCGTGCCACCTACCGTGATGTTCCCGATGCTAATAACAAGACAACCCAAATTATGTTCCCGCAACACACGTTCGCGATACAAGTAGAGCCGGAGACGAACAAGCCCTCCCCAGACGCCAGAGAGTAACCTGAGAAAGACGCGGAGCACCCCAGCGCCGAAGCCCTTCTTGCGGTCATAAATGACCTCTGTCGCAAACTCTTCTAGGCTCTCAAGAGTCTCTTTCATCAGCTTACCGTAAGCGTCTGAGCGCCTTCGTTGTCTGCCCCTAAGACAAGCAGACGCGAGGAGCCAACCACTGCGTAGGCTTTCTGCATGGCTTCAGCGATACGGCGCAATGGCACGCCTTCTTCCGCCAAGCAGGCGATACTTGATCCCGAACCGCTTAGGAATCCACCGAGTGCTCCCGCAGATTCAGCTGCTGCGATCACTTCCGTCAGTCCGGGATTAGTCACCTGACGATAAGGCTGATGCAAATGATCCAGGAAGCTTCCACGTAAGGCTTCGTACTGTTGTGTAGCAAAGGCAGAGGTGATGACACAGGCATTCCCAAGACTAACCACGGCATCTTTATGCAGCAATTTCTCGGGCAACACTTGGCGCGCCACATCCGTAAGCAGTTCGCGTTCCGGTACGAGCACCAAGAACTTAAGACGAGAATCCACCGGATGATAGAGACAGATCCCAGTAGCGTTCGTGCAGGTGAAGCCTCCATAGACGCCAGCTGAAGCATTGTCAGGATGCCCTTCCAATTCACTTCCCAACTGAAAGAGCACATTCTTAGCTAGAGGCTCGCCCAAGAGGGCATTGAGCCCCTGGAGAATCCCTTGTCGCAACGTGACACTACTGCCTAATCCACGGGAAATCGGAACGTCTCCTTCGATCGTCCAACTAAAGGAGAAGCTTTCAGCATCAGCTTGGGCAAAGAAGCGTTTCGCCGTCGCCGCTACCATCGGATGGTCTGGGCTGATACCACCGCCTTCGCGCCGAGTCACTCCAATCTGGTTGTAGACCTGAAGTGCGATCCCCATACAGTCGAATCCCGGACCGATGTTAGAGGTCGAACCGGGCACCTGAACGAGCGCGTGACTGAAACCTGAGTCTGGCATGAGTGGTATTCGGGAAAAAGGTTGAGGGATAGACGAGCCGACTGCAATACTCTGCCCAGCAGAAATTACAATATGGAACGTCCCGATAAGCGCGCTTGCGATCAACTCCGCCCCATCTCCTTCATCCCTAACGTGGCCCCACACGCCACAGGCTCCTGTTTAGTCAGTTTTGGAAATACCAGCGTCATCTGTGCCGCCACCATCGAAGATGGTGTCCCTGGCTGGATGAAATATCAGAAAGTCGAGGGCGGCTGGCTCACCGCCGAGTACAGCATGCTCCCCTACTCAACTCTTTCAAGGAAGCCTCGTGATATCAATCGGGGCAAACTCGATGGACGTAGTTCCGAAATTCAGCGTCTGATCGGTCGCTCGCTTCGAGCGATCGTCGACCTCAAAGCTCTGGGCCCCCGCACGCTCTGGATCGATTGCGACGTCCTCCGAGCCGATGGAGGCACCCGCACCGCCTCGATCACTGGCGCCTGTGTTGCCGTTGGCATTGCTATAAATGCGCTCATCGCCAAGGCCAAGTTCACAAGCTCACCCATGAAAAAGAAGGTCGCGGCGGTAAGTGCCGGCATCTACAAAGACACAGCCTGCCTTGACCTCAACTACATCGAAGATCGCGATGCCTCGGTCGACTCGAACGTAGTCATGACAGAAGATCTTGATTTCGTCGAAGTACAGAGCGCGGGCGAAGAGGCTGTTTACTCTCACGACCAGCTGCAGAGCCTTCTTGAGCTGTGTAAGAAAGGGGTGCAGGAGATATCAATTCTTCAAGATGAAGCTATCCTAGCAGCCGAAACTCAGGCCAATGAAGATCAGTTAGCCAATCTCGCAAACCACTTCGGCAGTCGTTGAATTGAAAGGCGAACGCATCGCCAATCGCACGGATTTCACCGTTCTCGAGGACACGGAAGACTACATCGTCGTCGACAAACCAGCGCCCATGCTCGTCCACCCGAGCAAACCCAGTCCTGTGCCCACGTTATGGGATGAATTACGTGCGTTGTTAGCTTATGACATCACCAATGGCGCGCACCTCTCCATCATCAATCGGCTGGATCGGGAAACAAGTGGCGTTGTCCTAATCACTAAACACACCTAAGCTGCACGCCGTTTCTCCATTGCCATGCAGCGGCGCCGCACAGAGAAGATCTACCAAACACTCGTCCATGGCTGGCCGAGTGAAGACACCTTTACCATAAACGCACCATTACTTCGACGGGGAGAAGTCGAACACTCTCCAATCTGGCTAACACGCATGGTCCACAAAGATGGCCAATCAGCGGTCACTCGCACCAGGGTGCTAGAGCGCATTCAGCACAGCGGTGAGCAATACAGCTTCTTGGAGGTCACACCAGTGACAGGTCGCACCCACCAAATTCGCGTGCATCTCAGCCACATCGGCCACCCCATTGTCGGGGACAAGATCTATCAAGACGAAACCTGCTACCTCCGCTTCATCGAAGACGGCTGGACGAGTGAGCTTGAAAAACAGCTCTTGTTTCCTCGCCAGGCCTTGCACGCCAGCACACTGACCTTTCACTTCGAGGAAGGTGATCTTAGCTGGGCAGCACCCTTTCCCGAAGGACTAAAGCTATCTTGTTAGATAGACGATTCTCACCACCTCACGATACCGCCCGATTCGGCAGTCGGATATTCCAGCGAAGCGCAATCAACCGGATCAACACGATGATCGCGATACCGCTCAGCACACGAGTTGGCTCAGGCAGAGGCACGTAGTGGAGCAGTAAGAAAACCCAGTTTCCGACAAAGGCGCAAGTCGCGTAGAGAGGCGCAAAGCTGAAGAGGCTAGGGATTTCATTGCAAATGACTTCGCCCATGACACCACCGAAAGATCCCGCAACAACGCCTAACAGTGACGCCACAAACCAAGTGGCACCGTAGTCGAGAGCAAACTGCGTACCGAGGACGCTGAACAGCCCCAAGCCCAGCGCATCAGGCACATGGAGGAATTTCGTTAGGGCCCTAGGCAGCTTCCTAAAAAACGACGACAGCAACGCCAAGGCAAACACGGTTAGCGGATAGATCTCGTGCTCGATCCAAAACAGTGGATGACGGTCCAGGAAGAGATCACGCAGGGTGCCACCACCGAACGCAACAATAAACGCCAGCGAGAAGCCCCCCACAAAGTCCATGCCCTTGCTTCGCGCCAGGAGAATCCCATAAAGCGCTCCTGCCGTGACGGCAGTGAACTCAATAATTCTG
>JAACDM010000463.1 GCA_009936795.1 Verrucomicrobiaceae bacterium
ACGATCTCTGCAGCTTAAGCTGACATTGAATCGGCATAAGCTTCGATGTCATAGAGATTCCCTGAAGGAGGTATACCTCCCCGTAGTATCCGGAAATTCGTAAGCGCTCCGCATTCTTGCTACATCCGGGTAATCGTAGCGAAGCAATCCGCCTGACCGCTCTCGACAGTCAACGCACCCTTCACTTGTCGAAGTGAACTCGGGATCATTACGCCTGTCTTCCAACCCTTGGTCATTCTCCTCCTAATGGTAATGCGCGCAGAATTACCCAACCGCTCCCCTCAATGTTGACCTATCAGAACCATAGTTTAAAGGCATTCTTCCTTGATCGTTTCCACGTAGTGCTCCGCAAACGCATTCGCTTTCTGCCCCGCTGTTCCTTCAGTGCTCTATCTCGCTCAGTAAGCAGTCGACCACGTGCCGCAGTCGGCAACTTACGCCCCCATGGAATTCCTGAATAGAACACAAGGTTATTTGATAGGTTAAGCGCGTCCAAACACCAACCCTCAGAAATGTCACAACTTCACCCCTCAGCCGTCCGCCTTTGATCTCCGTACCGCTGTCACGCCTCCGCTCTCTAGCGCTGGTGAACCAACCATACCTTCGTCCCGGATCTTGACAGTGCCACCTGGTCGTCGGCCGTGCCACAAAACACTATTTTTGGCGAATCCGCGAACTTTCACAGAGCCAGGACTTGACCTTAGAAACTCAGCCACCAGCCCAAATCTTGGGTAAGGAGAGCCGAAGGTCGGAATTGAACCGACGACCTATTCATTACGAGTGAATTGCTCTACCCCTGAGCTACTCCGGCGTCTTCGAATCCTCTAATCACTCTAGATCTTGATACTGTCAACGGGCCAGTTTCAAGAAGTTGAACTGACCCATCTTCGCGATTGAACCTTGAGAGAACGCCGTTCAAGGTCGCCTCGCGCATGACGCCCCCCGATCCGCCTCCGACCAATGTTCCGGCTCCGAAGTTACCCTTCTGGATGCGCATACGTCAGGCGATGCGGGGTGTCTTTATGAAGAACTCGTGGATCATCCCTGCGGCTCTCATTCTGGGGGCTGCTGCTGCCGCGATGGGCTACTTAACGGATAGGCAGGAGGATGTTCCCAATCAGGTGTCTCTGCAGATCACCCAAGCTCTCCTCCTAATGCTGCCGGGTCTCGTGATTCTGGTGATCCGGACTCGCGGTTGGTTCCAATTGCTCGGTGCCGGTCTTATCTGTGTTCCCGCAGCTCTTGCCTGGCACCTTGGCGATCAGGAATCCTCAACCTCCGCGATGAGCCAGATCGGCAGTATTCCTGTACCCGGCGCCTATACCCTGGGGCGCTACCTCATCATGGCCGGGCTTCTCAGCCCGATCGCTGCCTTGTGGGGGTTTCAACGAACAACCTTGTTAGACCGCTATGTGCTAAGACAATTCCTGGCACCCTTCTTCTTCTGCCTGATCGCTTTCTTCTCCATCTGGCTGATCTTCGATCTCAACGACAACTTGTCAGACTTCCGCGAGCATCGTCCCGCATTCCGTGACATTCTGAATTTCTACTTTGTGCAGATTCCACACATCTTCACTAAGATTGCCGAGGTTGCCGTTCTCATTGCGACCGTCTATGCCCTCAGCGGCTTCTCCAAATCTAACGAATTCATTGCCATGCTCGTCTCTGGGCGCAGCTTGGGCCGCACGCTTCTTCCCCTCTTCTGTGCGGGCATCTACATTTCCTTCGTCTATCTTGTGTTCAACTATCAGTTGGCACCGCAAGGCGAAGGCACGAAGGAATCTTTGCTAGATCAGTTTAGCGGAGACGACAAGAAGACCACGAGTGCGACGAAGCACCTCTTCGTTAATCAGCGGGATAACCGCACCTGGTACATTGGTGAGATTCCTTATTACGGCGATAGCGATGGAGAAACCGAAGAGCTGCGATTCGTAGACATTCAGGAGCAGGGCGCTGACAATCGGCGTATCCGGTCCCTCCAGGCGTCCTCTGCCACCTGGGACAGCTCTACGAGAAAATGGACGTTCCATCGCACACTCGAAACCAAGTTCACTAACGATGGCCTCGCCCCGACAACCGTCTACTCGCCTTACCACGTCGAGACGGACTGGTCGGAGACCCCCTGGCAATTGGTGAACCAGCGCATGGATCCCGATCATTTAGGTGTGCCTGGTCTCCTCTCGTATGTGCAGACGAGTGCTCGCGATGGCCTTCAGCCCCCTCGGCCGTTCCTAACGAATCTTTATCACCGTTGGGCAGCCCCGTGGGGATGCTTCGCCATCCTCTTCGTCGCCGCTCCGCTAGGAATCACGTTTTCACGCAAGGGGCTTCTGGGCGGTGTCGCCTCGGCTGTTTTTGTATTCGGCGCTGTGCTCTTTCTAACGGAGCTGTTCCTTGCCCTGGGCAAGAGCGGCTACCTAAGCCCAGCCCTAGCTGCGTGGCTCTCCAATGCCATCTTTCTTGTCCTCGGGGGCCTCTTTCTGTACTTGCGTGCAAGAAACCGAACCCTTAGGTTGCCCTCGCTCCGCACTGTTCGTGCGTGAGTCACTTCTTCTCCACAAGACAACAACTCCTTACCTCAGACGACTACATGTCACTTGAACGACAGTGGAAGCTGGCGTCGCGAAAGCACGCTTGTTCCCACACTGAAGAGTCCTTTACCGAGGGCCAGCCATTCTACACCGCCATCTTCTGGGACCTAGAAGAGGGAGACTTTCGCCGTGAAGACTACTGCGAAGAAGCCTGGGAAGAGCTCAGCGACGGCCTGAAACCCTTCTCCTACTGGCGAAGCCTCTATGAGCCTCCGTGCGCCGATCCGAAGAAGCAGGATGCCGTGGACAAGGAAGATGCCGAAGCCGCTCTCAAGCGGATGATTTCAGAAAATGATCCTTCGACCGAGAAGACGTGCTTTCTCCTCGCTCTCATGCTTGAGCGGAAGAAGATCTTCAAGCAGATCGACGCTCAGGAAAAGGACGGTCAGCGGCTGGTCATCTACAAGCGGCGAAAGACGGAAGAGATCTTCATCGTGCCTGATCCGGGGCTCGAGCTGGCTGAGGTGCCTGGTATTCAGGCCGAGGTGCTGGCATTGATGCCTCATTGATCAGCAGCGTCACCGCACGTTCTTCGCCAAGATGAGCGACGACGATTACGATTTCCGGCTCCGCTTCAGTCGGCGCTACAGCATGGGCCATCGCCTCATAAGCGGCGAAGCCCCGAATTGCCGTGTACCACACGGTCACGACGAGATTGTGACCGTTGATATCGTCCAAGTTTCTCAGGCAGGGCTCGATCCGGAGACGAACATGCTCGCGGAGTTTGATCGCGTGAAGCGGCGGTGGTTCCAATGGATCGATCGCAACGTTGACCATAGTTTTCACATCAGCGATGCCGATCGGCTGCTCGGGTTCTTTCAAGAGCATGAGCCTGAGCTCACCACCAAATTACTGATCACACCGGGCGATCCCACGACAGAGATTCGGGCAGCGTGCTTTAAAGCAAAGCTGGGTGCCTTCCTCGCCCAAGATGAGCCCAACTTTCGCTGCTATCGGCTGATCATTCAAGAAACACCGGCCAACGCCGTTGAGATCATGGCGTCTGCTTTGGACAAGATACTTCCGCAAGGTGATCATTGGTGGAATCGGGCAGACACCTCGATCACTGATCTGTAGGATGAACAAGACCCACTTTCCATGGCGATTCGGCGAGACATTCATGATGAACGACGGCGTGACAACAAGTGGCAAACAATCGCGATCACGTTAGGTCTCGGGCTCATTCTAGCCTTCTGCGGCTGGATGATCGGAGGTATCTTTGGTCTCATCCTAGCCCTTTGTCTGGTCATTCTAACGGTGCTCGTTACGCCACGTATCGCGCCCCAACTGATCTTCCGCTACTACAAAGCTCGCTTGCTCACGCCAGAAAGTAGCCCTGGTCTCTACCAGATTCTACTTTCCCTAACAAAGCGCGCAGGCCTTGTAAACGTTCCCAAGCTCTACTACATTCCTAGTCCCATGCAGAACGCGTTTGCCACGGGCGTAGACGACAAGGCAGCAATTGGTATCACCGATGGTATTTTAAAAGTATTCAGTGCACGCGAGGTTGCAGGTATACTGGCACACGAGATCAGTCACATAAAGCATCGGGACACGGTCGTCATGGCCCTAGCAGATACCATGAACCGGCTCACGGCGGGCGCTTCTCCGATGGTCATCTTACTCTTCATCATTAGCGTGCCGCTGGTTCTCTTCGGAGGGTATCAGATCGCGTGGATTCCTCTGCTCTTGCTTTTGGCCGCTCCTCCTGCTGGTAATATACTTCAGTTAGGGCTCTCACGGACACGCGAATACGCTGCAGATCTCGAAGCAGCACGGCTAACGGGCGATCCTCAGGGTCTAGCTTCCGCCTTGCGAAAGCTAGAACGACTCAGCGCAGGCCGCTGGGAGCAAGTGCTTCTACCCGGTCGCCGGATTCCGGAGCCTTCGCTCCTTCGCACTCATCCACCGACCGAAGAGCGAGTCGCACGTTTGCTAGAATTACAACCCGAAGCAACACCGCTGCCGCAAGTCCCGGAGACCTGGCAACCCTATCCGAGGCAAAGTCGCCCATCCTGGGCTCCGCCAGTCGCCTTCGCCAATCGACGCCCTTCCTGGCACCTAAGTGGACTTTGGTACTAGAGTCTTAGCCGGGAATCTCACTCGAATTTCCTAGCGCTCGGAAGGGATGCTTGGCATGCAAGAACCATGATTCTGAACTACATCTGGGTCGGCTTCTTTCTCATCGCCTTTGCAACAGGCCTGATGAAGCTGCTCTTCTGGGGCGACACGGCAGTACTTCCTGCCATGGTCGATAGCCTGTTCAGCATGGCCGAGACAGGCGCGACAATCTCCCTGGGCTACATTGGCCTCATGACACTTTGGTTAGGAATCATGAAGATTGGTGAAGCAGGCGGCATGGTCAACTTCATGGCCAAGCTCGTGGCACCCTTCTTCACACGCATTTTTCCAGACGTGCCCAAGGGCCATCCTGCTCATGGGTCCATGATGATGAATTTCGCCGCCAATATGCTTGGATTGGACAACTCAGCTACACCGTTAGGCTTGAAGGCCATGGGACATCTGCAAGAACTAAATGCAAACAAGGATACCGCATCCAACGCGCAGATCATGTTCCTCGTCCTGAACACGTCTGGGCTCACCATCATCCCAATCAGTGTCATTACACTAAGAGCGGCCAATGGCGCTGTGAACCCGACAGACATCTTCGTTCCGATTCTGATCGCCACGTTCGTTGCTTCGCTCGCCGGATTGATCGCCGTTTCCGTCGTGCAACGGATCAAGCTATTTCAACCGGTGATCTTGGCCTACCTCGGTGGAGCCACCGCGTTCATTGGCGGAATGACCGCCTATTTCGGTTCGCTGGAGCCCACTGAGATCCAAGCCCAATCCACCCAGGTGGCAGCCATCGTGATTCTAACGTTGATAATCACCTTTATTGTCGCGGGTGTCCGCTCCAAGATTGATGTGTATGACAACTTCATCGAAGGCGCCAAAGAAGGCTTTGGTGTCGCTATCAAGATCATCCCTTTCCTCGTCGGCATGCTCGTGGCAATCGGGGTCTTTCGAGCATCGGGTGCGATGAATGAAATGGTCGGGGCCGTCGCTTGGATCGTGGGCTCATTAGGCGTCAACACCGATTTCGTCGACGCCCTTCCCACCGCCATGATGAAACCACTCAGCGGAAGTGGGGCCCGTGGCATGGCCGTGGAAGCCATGCAGAACTACGGCGTCGACTCCTTCGTCGGACGCCTAGCTTGCGTCTTTCAAGGCTCCACTGAAACCACCTTCTACACGCTCGCCGTCTACTTCGGAGCTGTGGGCGTGAAGCGTACGCGCTACACCGTCACCTGTGGCCTCTTGGCAGATGCCGTCGGTATCATCGCTGCGATCTTCGTCGCCTATCTTTTCTTCCACTAACCTTTGGTCGCAGGCACGATCTTGTGCACCGCACCGAGTTCAGCACCAAAACCCGGCTGCCCTGTGGTCAGGACATACATTTCTCCTTCAGCATCCTTGCCAAAGGCAGTGACATAGGCATTGGGCAACATTCCGTCGGGGCTATCTGCCACCTTGAGATCGGTCATCGACCATTTCGAGCCGGTGCGATCCGCAACGAATAGGCGCCCTTTGCCAGGAGCCCAAGTCTGCGACCAATCACCGAAGACATACTTCCCGATGAGCGCGGAAACGGCCTTTCCGGTGTAAACGTCGCCACCCGTAATCGAAATGCCCCTGGCATCGCTGTCTTCTTTGAACTTCGGATGATTGAGATTCTTGTAAGTGAGAACAGGGTCAATGAGGTCGTTGCCATGCTTGTCTTTCTTTGGCCTCTCGACATCCAGCGCGCGTTTGTCTTCAGCATTGAAACCTTCGAAGCCCTCACGAACATGCCAACCATAGTTTCCACCTTTCTTGATGACATTCACTTCGGCAAAACGATCCTGACCCACGTCTGCGAGAATGAGCTCCGCCTTGTTCTCAGGGTTCAAACTGATTCCCCAAGGATTGCGAAGTCCCCAGGCGAAGATCTCATCGCGGCCAGGCTTGCCCACTAATGGGTTATCCTTTGGCACGGCGTAGGTCTCGCCTTCATCCACATTGATCCGAAGGACTTTGCCTAACAGTTGCTCAATACCTTGAGCATTACCACCCTCCACATGGCCTTGCCCCACGTCTGAACTATTGCCACCATCGCCAATCGTGATGAAGAGATTCCCATCCTCGCCGAAGAGCAGCCGACCAGAGTTGTGATTAAACTGTGGCTGATCGACCTTCAATAAAACCTTCTCCGACCCAAGATCAGCCACATTGTCCTTCACCGTGTAACTAGCTACATGCGAAGTATGATCCCATTTGCTAGGAGCACCGTCTTGCAACGGTGCGCTGTAATAAGCAAACACTCTCGCCGTTTCCGCAAACTTCGGATGAAAAGCTAGCCCCAAGAGACCGCGTTCATCAAAACCGCCTTTGAGCTTCGTCAGCTTCGGCCGAACGTCTAGCAAGGGTTTCTCTGCACGCTTCCCATCCTTGCTAATGACGTAGGCAACCCCAGCTTGGTCGATCACTACGAGGTCCGATGTGCCCGGGATAGGCACTAAGCCCACAGGCGCCACAAACCCTTGCGCAATTTTGTGGAGGCCAATGGTAGGAGCTTCCTGTGCGAAACTGATTGAGAGAAGGCCAACGGCCAAGGCGGGAACGAGATGTTTATAGGGCATGCCATGAACTAGAGTTTCTGGAAACGAGGTGCAACCAGATTCGTCCACCCACCCGTCATCCCCGACAAGCCTGACCACAGAGGCCGCCAGAATTGTTGGAGTCCATTCTTGCCGAAACTTGGACTCCATCCAACCATCCCCTTCCATGACCGAAGAAGAACTCATCGCGAAGTTAGAGAAAGTAGAACGCCTCTTCGCAGGTGCCACCAGCGACGGTGAACGGCTCGCTGCCTCCCTCGCCCAAACCCGCCTGACAGAGCGCCTCAAGGAATTCTCCAAAACAGAACAAGCCGAAGAATGGAAGTTCTCCATGAACGACGAGTGGTCTCGCAAGCTCTTCACAGCGCTCTTGCGCCGGTATGGTATCACCCCCTATCGCTACAAGAGACAACGCTACACAACGGTCATGGCCCGCGCGCCCGCCAGCTTCGTCAATGAGATCCTCTGGCCAGAATATTCTGAGCTGAACAGTGTGCTCACAAGCTACCTCACGTCTATCACTGACCGTGTCATCAACAATCACATACACAAGAACACGGAAGACGCCGAAGTCGTCGAGCAACCGAAGCCTCTCGGCTCTGGATGAAGAGGCGTCACGAGAAAACTTGACGACGATCAGATTCGTCCTTGAGACGGACTCTCCCCACTCTGTAGAATCCTGCTGGTATGACTCGTCTCACCTGTCTTCTCACCCTCATCGCTAGCTTAGCGAGCGGGCAAAGCGCTCCACTGCTTCCACTAACGTCAGACGATGTCATCGTCTTCACGGGCGGCACCGAAGTTGTCGAGATGCAGCAGTCCGGGCATCTGGAAACGCTGCTTACGGCACGTTCCACTCCGGCAACACCAAAGTTTCGGGACCTTGCTTGGGAGGCCGACACCGTTTCCTTTCAAGGGACGGTTCACGGGCAGTGGCGAACCAAAGGGCACTTTGATGATATCAAGCCCTTTGGAAATTGGGCCACCCAGCTCAAGAAAGTCGGAGCGACAGCGATCATCATGCAGTACGGCGCGATCGAGATTCTGCAAGGTCAGCGCGTCGACGCCTTTACCAATGAACTCAATCTTCTGTTAGAAGAGTTTACTGGGATCACGAAGCGTCTCGTCCTCCTGTCACCAGCACCATTCGAAGGTGAGCTCGCGAAATACAATCCACAGGTCACCACCTATGCACGAATCATGGAACGCGTGGCAAGAGACCGGGGCCTGATATTCGTCGACCTGACGAAGGAGCCGATCGACAACCGGACTCGCAACGGCTGGATCACAGCCCCGAATCAGCGACACAGCATAGCTGAGCAAATCGCCACTCAGTTAGGGATAGAAGCCTCGACAGATTGGAAGGCGCTGGAGCCACTCCGGCAAGCGATCATTGAGAAACATCGTCTGTGGACCGACTACTGGCGTCCCGCCAATTGGAAATGCCTCTTCGGAGATGATGGCAAACGGGGATTCTCAAAAGCCTCCCATGGGTTGCCATCTTTCCAGGAAGAATGGGCCATCTTCCCCAAGCTTATTGCCAAGGCTGAGAACCAAGTTGTGGCAATTGCCAAGGGAGACGATCAGGCCAACGAGTGGGCTCCTCTAGCCCCCACACCACGGACAGGTTCTTCCGACGCTGATATCGATACTGAACTCGCAGCGTTCACAACTACGGACGGCTACTCCATGAACCTGTTCGCAGATGAATCGATGGGCATCGCCAATCCCCTGTCGATCCGTTGGGACCCGGAAGGGCGGCTCTATGTGGCCTGCACCTATGTCTATCCACAGATTGATCCCGGAGCCAAACCGGATGATACGATCATCGTGCTTGAAGACACCAACGGAGACGGCAGGGCCGATACTTCCACTATCTTTGCCACAGGCCTCAACATCCCCACTGGCATGGAACTCGGCAATGGCGGGGTCTACGTCGGTCAGAACACGCAGTTGCTATTTCTCAAAGACACCGACGGTGATCTCAGAGCAGATGAGCGCACCGTTGTTCTGTCAGGATTCGGAAATGGTGATTCGCATCAGACAAGCAACGGTTTCGTCTGGAGCCCGGGCGGCGAACTGTTCTTCTGCCAGGGTGACGGCATCGAATCTCGAGTGGAAACACCCCATGGAGTTTCAGGACTCTATGGTCCAGGAGCCTTTCGTTACCGACCAAACACGATGCAGCTCGACGGCATGCTGAACAACTTCATGGGGCCAGGCAACCCATGGGGCATCGCCTTCGACGATTGGGGCCAAGCGATCATCATCGACGGTGCAGGCGGCATTTCACATCTCACGCCAGCTTTTCTTCCTGTGAAACGCAAGTTGAAGCTTCCGCGTATTGGCGACCCGGGTGGCTATTGCGGCATTGATGTGCTTGCTAGCAACCGCTTTCCAGACGAGATGCGAAATGACTTTGACGTCGGTGATTACAAAAAGAATCAGATCACACGCTTTAGCACAATACCTGACGGAGCAGGCTTCAAAGTCAAATTCAAGCCCCCATTACTTAAGTCCAACCATCGTAACTTTCGACCGGTCGATGTTCGCGTGGGACCAGACGGCGGAGTGTATGTCGCCGATTTTTACAATCCGATCATTTGTCACCAAGACGATTTCTACCGAATTCCGGTTCGCGACAAGACTCATGGTCGCATCTGGAGAATGGCTCCGACTGGACAGAGATTCACCGTCCCCGCCTTCACCGGCCTTGACGAGCTGAAGTCCCTGGATCGCTGGACGCGCTATCAAGCCAAGCGTGTCCTCACCCATCTCGACTCAGAATCGATCACCCAATGGGCGGCCTCACAAAACGACGATCGCTCAAACCTCGAAGGTCTTCAAATGCTGGAGACAATCGATCAACCCAATCAGCGCTTGTTAGAGGTGTGTCTCAACTCTAACAAGCCTCGCATTCGGGCCTATGCCACCCGCGTGCTCGGTCGTTGGGCAGATCGGCTCACCGATCCCTTTGCCCTCTTGGCGCCTCGTCTCGTCGACGAGGATATTCGCGTCCGCCTAGAATCAGCCTTGGCTTGCGGCACCATTCAACATCCGGCATCGATCCATCACCTTCTCACCCTGAGTGATCAGCCGATGGATCGCTGGGTCACCTACGCATTCAAGCAAGCCGTCGAATCTCTCAAACCGCAGTGGCTCCCCCGTTTCAAAGAAGGCGATCTCACCTTCAGTTCCCCACGCTATTTAGACGCCCTTGTACGCGCTGCAGATTCCAAAATACTGAACAAGATTGAGCGTGAACGTATTCTTGATGACACCCTCCCATTAACTAAACGAGCAGTACGCCTTCAATCCCTCATCGCACGAGGCGAATCCGCTGACCTCACTCTGGCATTTCGTCCGGAGTTTCAAGCGACGGCCCTACCAGCTATTGTGTCGATGACTCGAGAGGGTTCAATTGATCGTAATCATCCCGATGACATTGGAGCTTCGCTCACTCCCCTTCTGACCCACAAAGACTCAACGATCAGCAGGGCAGCGATTGAACTCGTCGGCCTATGGAAGAAGAACAACCTGACATCCGCCATCATTGCAATCGTGGAACAAGGCTCAAACACTCAGGCCGCGATCGAATCCCTGGGACTGCTAGAGAGCGACCGTGCCAGGCAATTTCTTTCAGACCTCGCGACGAACACCACAGATCTGGAAACACGATGGCGAACGATCACCGCCCTGACCCGGCACGACCCAATCCGAAGCAGCCAATTAGCGGCAACACTGTTAGGTGAGGAACATGATTTCAATCTCATTCCACTTCTCAAAGCATTCACTGCCAACGAGCCCCTCGCGAAAGCTCTAGACGATACCCTAACCAACATCAACATTCCTCCCGCTACAGCCAACCGCGCCATTCAGGCGCTTGTCAGTATCGGAAGCAATGACAACGCCTTACGCTCAAAGTTCATCGACGCTGCTGGCCTAACCAATCAATCGGTCGAATATAGCCGTGCCTATATCGGTGCCCTAGCCAAAGAAGTCACGTCGCACGGCGATGCCTCTCGGGGCCAAGATATCTTTCGTCGCCCCACGATGAGCTGTGACGCTTGTCACCAAGTTCAAGGTGTTGGGGGCCAGCAAGGGCCAGATTTAACCGCTATCGGAAATGCAGTTCCTCTCGAACGCCTGATTGAGGAAGTGGTGTGGCCCCAGCGCCAAATTAAGGAAGGATACAACCTCCTTCAAATCGTTCTCGATGATGGCGAGATCGTTTCGGGTTACGAAGACAAGAACCAGGATGAAAACGCACTCTACGTTCGCGATCCCACTACTCAGAAGGTTCGCCGCATTAGAAAACGCTTTATCGAGAAACGTGTAGAGCTGGGATCTGCCATGCCCGCAGGCCTTGTCGGTTCACTCAATCGGGAAGAGCTGCGCGATCTCATTCGCTTCTTGAATGAGCTGGGAACACAAAAGAAGAATCCAGGTAAAAACTGAACTGAAGCGAACTCGACGATCCTCAACCTCCTTGCACCGGAGGCATGATCGCCAACTCCTGACCGTCGTTCACCTCAGCGTCTCGATCTACATACGCTTGGTCCAGCGCCAACAGCACTTGGCTGTCCCACTCCTTCAGTCCAGGAGTCTTTGCATACAGTAAGTCTAACACTTCCGCGACTCGAGTTACACTGGAGTCCGTCAACGTCAGACTCATTTCATCGCAACCAGCCACGCCACGGAGCGTGGAAAAGAAGAGGATATTGAGCTTCATGAAGGCAAGTCGGCAGCGTTGAGCACACCAATGTAAGGCAAATTGCGATAGCGCCCCTGATAGTCAAGGCCATAGCCGACCACGAATTCGTCCTCGATGCGGAATCCCACATAATCGGCTGCGACATCTTCGGCCAGCTCTTTGCGTTTCTGTAAGAGCACGCACACACGCGTGCTCGCCACCTTAGCTTCCTTATCCAACCGCTCACGTATGGCATGCAGTGTGCGGCCTGTATCTAAAATATCATCCAAGATAAGAACATGCTTACCCTCCAAATCCGGCAGTTCCTGATGAAACGTCACCGTACCACTGGATTCCGTTCCACCGTGGTAACTTGAGACATTGAGCGACTCCATTTGTAAAGGCAATGGAATCCGCCTCAACAAGTCCGCCATGAAAATGATGCTACCATGAAGCACCGCCAGCGCCGTGATCTCCTTACCACGATAGTCTTCCGTAATCTCACGAGCCAGATCGTCTAGTCGCGAATAGATCGTCGTTTCGTGATAGAGAATCGACTCGACACCGTTGCCCAAATAGTCGTCAGGATGAATCATGTGCGCTACGCTATAATCGAGACGCCAGCAGTTCACGCTGAAAGACCATTTCTTTGGGCATGTGGTCATAGAGTTTGAGATAGAGTTCGCCCTGCCCAAGCAGCTCCGGCCGCCACTCTTCTCCCCGAATAGCCATGACCTCAGCGAAATGTTCTTCCGTGAACCCAACGATCCCATCGGTATTCAATTCGCCCCAGTGCGGAATCCAACCGATCTTCGTTTCGTGCCCGGCAGCGCGTCCACGACAGCGGTTAATGATCCATTCTAGCACACGCATATTCTCACCAAAGCCCGGCCAGAGAAACTCACCATCCGCGTTCGTGCGGAACCAGTTCACATGAAAAATGCGCGGCAAGTCGCTAATCTTGGAACACATTTCTAACCAATGGTGGAAGTAGTCGCCCATGTTGTATCCGCAGAAGGGCAGCATCGCCATTGGGTCTCGACGAACTTCGCCTACCGTCCCTGCTGCAGCAGCCGTCTTCTCCGATCCCATGGTCGCGCCGATGTAGACTCCATGCGTCCAGTTGAAGGACTGGAACACGAGAGGCATTGTCGTCGCCCGGCGACCTCCAAAGATGATCGCACTAATGGGCACGCCGTCGGGATCATCCCATGAAGGATCAATAAGAGGATTCTGCGCCGCAGGTGCCGTGAAGCGCGAGTTTGGATGTGCCGCAGGCGTGCCTTTGCCAGGGTCCCAAGCGTTTCCCTTCCAATCGATCAAGCCATCGGGAGGCGTCTTCGTGAGGCCCTCCCACCAAACATCTCCGTCCGGGGTCAGCGCGACGTTGGTGAAGATCGTGTTTGCAGAAGCGGATTCTAACGCATTGGCGTTGGACTTATCCGAGGTGCCGGGAGCCACACCGAAGTAGCCCATTTCAGGATTGATCGCCCGAAGCTTGCCGTCAGCACCGGGCCAGAGCCAGGCGATGTCATCGCCGACGGTCGTTACTTTCCAGCCCTCGTACTCCTTTGGCGGCACGAGCATAGCAAAGTTCGTCTTTCCACAGGCACTCGGGAAGGCAGCAGCGACATAAGATTTCTCGCCTTCCGGTGACTCCACCCCAAGAATGAGCATGTGCTCGGCCATCCAGCCGTCTTGAGACGCCATCCAACTTGCAATTCGTAAGGCCAAGCATTTCTTTCCTAACAGAGCATTTCCTCCGTAGCCACTACCGAAGGACCACATGGCGCGCTCTTCTGGGAAATGTACAATGTATTTGCTAGGATTACACGGCCATGGCACATCTTTCTCACCTTCCGCAAGCGGTTGCCCCACGCTGTGCAGGCAGGGTACGAATTTCCCATCCTCACCTAACTGATCCCAAAGGAAGGAACCCATGCGCGTCATGATACGCATGTTCACCACAACATACGGGGAGTCGGACACTTGCACGCCAATCTGCGCAAGAGGCGAGTCTGGTGGTCCCATACAGAAAGGGATCACATACATGGTGCGCCCCTTCATAGATCCTGCAAAGTGCTCGCGCAGGACTGTTTTCATTTCCTCGGGATCACGCCAATTGTTGTTTGGCCCTGCATCGATCTTCCGCTTCGTGCAGATAAAGGTAGACTCCTCCACCCGAGCGACGTCGTCTGGATCTGACCGCGCCAAGAAACTGTTAGGTCGTTTTTCAGGATCTAGCTGAATAAAAGTCCCAGCCTCAACCATCTCTTGAGAAAGACGTGCGCTCTCCTCCTCTGAACCGTCACACCAATGCACGGTCTTCGGCTGACACTGACGTACCATCTCCACCACCCATGCCTTCGCGGCAGAGTGTCTCACTTCACTGGGAATACTCAGCAAATCTTGCATGCGGCATTCAAGCCCTAGGCTGCCGCTTGTCCAGTCCTAGCTTGGCATCAATCCCGCAGCGGGAAGTAGACAGTCGTCTCCAGCTCTTCTTCGGGAACCTCAGCCGGGCTATTCTCATAGATCTCGAAAGGCGCGATCGTCTTGCTCTGTCGAAAGACCTTGTTGCGCGCACGATTGATCCCCGAGGACCAGGCATTGCCCAAATGGCAATAGGAGCCCGTGTGCTTGATCGGAAAAGCCCGGCAGGCCGGCCGCTCGCCTGCAACGAATCCATCAGGCAGAGAATCAAGAGGCTTAACTAGCGGAAACCCTAGAGTGTATTCTGTCGTCGCTTTCGTGGGATTCCATTGATGATAGATAGTGAACGGCGTGCCTGCCAGTTCCACCTCATTTGCGGCCACCCAATCATGCAACTTCTTCATGTCGTATTCCATGGCCTCTCCCATCTCGGCAATACTGGCGGCCGAACGCAATCCTACGTAATCCTGTACCGGCATCGCCTCTTCACCAGGAAACTCTAGCTTCGATCCCGCCGATCCAGTTTCCAATAACTCCTTCAGCATCCTTAGACCGCGTTCGTAATCCATCCCGATAATCGCTGTCATCATCGGACGCATGAAGAAGAGAAAGAACGGCAGCTTGCTATCCATGCTCCAGGCGACCTCAATACCCCCACCTTTTAACGCGAAATTCATGGCCACACCGGCCTGAGATTTGAAGGGTTTCAAAAAGGTGAGTTGGTAGACGATCTCGTTGGGCTTCTCCTCTGACAGAATCGACATTTCGCCAGCCCCAACGACGTCTCCCTCCCAGGTATACTGCCCGCCATCATCTGCATAGGAAACCTTGCATTCAGGATCGGTGATCAACCATGGCGACCAAGCTGGCCATTCTTTGAAATTCCGCACAAACTCATAAACTTTCTCGAGCGGGGCATCGATGACGATGGATTTACGAACAGATACTTTGGGCATGTTGAGGAATCCTCCTCGACCGATCCTATCGATTCTCTAGCGTGGGCTCAAGGTCACGGTGCGCAGATCGGCCAGAAATCCGTTAATTGGTCCAGAAGACCGCGCCACCAGCTGATGCTCACCTTTCTGAAGATCAAACTCCCCGGCCGCTGTGGCTCGAAAGCCATTCCAGTTCCCCGTGCCCGTCACCACATGGGTTTGGCGTTGTTTTCCGAGGTGGAGAGCCAATGAACCGCCCGCCGAATTGTTCGCGCAGGAGTAATCGAGCGTCACCGCGTAGCGCCCTGGTTGATCACACCGAAAAGTCCACACGGCTTGATCCTGAACGTGACACCAGTTTTCCAAATGCAAGTAGCGGCTCCCAAATGTGAGTGACGGACCATGCACAGAAGCCTTGGTCGCTAACAGGGCTATAGTGTTGCTTGCGTCTGGGGTCACTAGCGCTGGCTCGTTGAATGCAAAGGACTTTCTAGGAGGTTTCGCGGCGCGAACATACGCGATGAGATCGGCAAGCTCTTGGGGCGACCTCCCTGCCTCCAATCCTTCTGGCATGAGGGAGCGCCCTGTCGACACGACTTTGGCGACGTCTCGTCGCAAGAAATCCTGCTGGTCACCGTTTGCCAAACGAAACCGAAGCGACATGCCCGATTCCCCTTCTAACAAACCGATCGTGCTAGCACCGTCGTGGGTCTCCGCAGTGTAAGCGAGGTATTTATCTTCAACCGCCGCGTTTGGGTCAAGAATCGCCTCTAACAAGAACGCGGGTGAGGGATTTGTTAAAGTAGCCAGATCCGGACCGATGGCATTCCCCTCGCCATTCAACACATGACAAATAGCACAGCTCTCTTGGAACATGGCCTGCCCGCGTTCGCTTCTCCCCTCGAGCGCCAAGACACTCTCCTTGAGCGCCTGCTTGTCTGTATCCTGGTCCGAACCCGATAGCACTCGAATCACCTCCCGCACCTCCTCAGCAGGGTGTTGTCCAAGTGAACGCTGCAAGTCGGGCACCCCCTGGTTTGGGAGCTGCTTGGCCACGGAAAGTGCAACGCTCGGCCGACTACTCAGCCAGTTCGTGACCTCACGGCGCAAGGCAGGCTCAAGGCTGGGCCAGGTCGGGATCAACCAAGTGGGTATGGCCTTGGGAAAGTGCGCACCAATCATGCGCACGACTGTCATTTGAAACGCCACCGGTTCTGCCGGTTTGCAAAGGGCAGCGAGCTCACCCACATCTTGGATCTCCGTTTCCGCCGCACACACGAACTCGAGCCCTACAGAGCGAAGATCAGTTTCAGCGGCACGATCTTGCACCATGGCCCAAGCAGCATCGAGCATGGGCTCCACCTCGCCACTCAACTCAGGCAGTGCCGTGGCAATCAACTTCAAACGCCAAGCCTCCAACTCATTGGACTCACCAAGACGTTTGGCAATCCGTCGCTTTCCAGAAGTCGCCATGACCCAGCCCAAAAGCTGAGAATGACTCTCTTCAAAGGTAGACTCCGTGAGACGATCAAGAAAGCCATCCGTGTCTGCTAACATGGAACTCACACAGGCTGCTCGGATGTATTGATCTTTGGAGCTTAACGCGAGTTCAGCCAAGGCTCTTCCCTGCCCCTCGAACTCACCCAAAGTAATGGCCTTCTCCAAAACCACCTTGGAATCACTCTCGTTTTCGGGAAACTGCCAGTCTCCTTTGAGCTTGCCAGCCAAACGTAGTGCCAATCGACGAACCGCCGAATGGGAATCCGTCAGGGCGTCGGCTACGACGGGACGGGAGACAGGTCCCAGTCCATCCAACGTTGCCAAGGCGTGCAGGCGATGACGCCAGTCTGTTGCTCTGCACGCTTCCGCTAGCATTTCCTCAGCACCCTCGGGCTTACGGTCCGTCAGCAGCTGCTGGGTCAGATCACGCACTG
>JAACDM010000464.1 GCA_009936795.1 Verrucomicrobiaceae bacterium
ACATGGCATTTACAACGCTCCCGAGGCTTTCCGCCTAGACTATCGCTATGCGAATGGAGTGGAAATGACGATGATCTCGACGGCGGATCAGTCTCTCTGGGGAACCAAGTTCATTGGAGAGGAAGGCTCTGTGTTCACAGAGAATACCAAGCTCATTACGGACCCTGCGGGCCTGCGCACGACAAAACTCAAGCCGACGGATGAGAAACTCTACGAGTCGAGCAACCACCATCGCAATTTCATAGACTCCGTCTACTCGCGTGAAGCGACTGCGGCCCCAGCAGAGGCAGCCCACCGCGCGGCAACTTGCTGCCATCTCGGAGGTATCGCTTCGGCCACTGGGAAGGAGATTCAGTTCGATCCCGAAACGGAAACCATCACGAATTCCGACAAGGCCAACGGGTTGCTCAAGCGCAAGATGCGTGGCGACTGGCAGCTGACCTAGGCTGGGACCTGGAACAGGAAAATCTGGCTAGAGTAGCCGTAATTGTGTCTACTCAAGGCAGTTTACTGCCATAACATCACCAGGATGAATAAATTTACTAAAAATTTCTAGATTTTATTGAAATTATCAAGTTGTCTTAACAGACGACAATGATCGCAAGTTCTCCAACAACCAAATCCACCCGGTCCGCCGGGCTCGAGGTACCCGTGTTCGCCATTCCCCGGGATGGAGATCTTGGTTGTGGAGACACTCAGGTTGTTCATGAACTGATTGACCTCGCCCACGCCATCGGTTTGCAGTCGCTCACGGTTCTGCCTATTCAGGAAACCGTGAAAGGTAATGATCCGGCTTCGCCGATCAGCTTCTATGCTTTGGATCCAATTCTTCTAGATGTCTCACCTTGGACCTTGGATGATCTACAATCGACGGCCTATGATCGGGTGACACGGTCAGCTGACGCCGAATACGACAAGACAAACGGAGACGCCTTGGCCTACAACCAGGTCAAGAAGGTGAAGATTGATCTTCTCTGGCAGGCATTCGAGCATTTCTGGGATGCGCATTACTTGAAGGGTTCGATCCGAGCTAGAGACTATCACCGCTTCTGTCATCGTGAACAAAGGTGGCTGCCCGACTACTGCATGTACCGGATGCTCATGGACTTCGAGCAAGGGTGCGAGTCGTGGGAAGATTGGAGCGAGGACTATGGACGCTATGAAGACGCCCGCCAATTTGTGGCGGCAATTTCAGCGAAGAAACCTGAAGCGCTCGAACGCCAATTGGCCTTCTACGCCTACGTTCAATGGGTCGCAGACACGCAGTGGCGCGATGTAAGTGCGCACGCAGAGAGGCTGAATATTCGGCTGATCACGGATCTCCATTGCGGGGTATCTCCTCACTGCGCCGAGTTCTTTCGAGAGCCAGACGGCTTCCGACTGGAAATCAGCGAAGGACGCAAGACGGCAATCTACGAGGGCAACCTCCTCGATCATTTGGAACACCGCCTTCGCCGTCTCAGTCCGATCTTCGAAGAGTTCCGTATTCCAGACTTTCGGCAAACAATTCGCCAAGTAGATCAGGACGACGGACTCAAAACGTTTATCAACCGTCTCCCCAACCCGCATGTCTCGGAAACCACGGCCTCCACCATCAGGATCGCCTGGGAGAGCCTTCCATCACTCTCGATGGAATTATCACAACTCTGGCCAGCGCCCAATGGCAAGTTGAATCCTCCAGAGGCAAATGCCCAAATGAGCTTCTCATCCTTTGGCGCAAATTCACTGCGTCGTCTCTGGGCAAATGACGAGACTTTCCGCCAACGCTTAACGAATCAATGGGAAGTGAATCCCAAGAGCTACGATCTCAAGACAACTCTAGCACTCTTGCGCAAACTCTTTCAGTATCCGGCCAAGCACGTACAGATCTCCTACCTCGACTTAGCAGGCCTAGAAAATGGCCCTGGCCCGAACTGGCTCGCCCGTTACAAAAAGGGCCCCCGCGCTATGATGGAGGATCCAGATTGGGATACGTTCCGCGAGGAGTTTCGGAAGATTCTCCAGCAAACCTACCGCCTAGGTGATTCCCCGGAAAAACCAGTGGAATCCGAGTGACAACGCTCAGGTTGGGTGTTCAGGTGCGCCCGTGTCGAGTGACGCCGAAAGCATTTACCGCCAACAGATCCAGGCCAGCATCGCTAGCATGGAGGCCTCGCTTGTATTAGGACCGGATGTGTCCAAGGCCGCCAAGCTCATGACCAATGCTCTGGGAAAGGGGCAGCACCTTTATGCCTGCGGCAACGGCGGCAGCGCAGCGGACGCCTCACACTTTACCACCGAGCTTCTCTGTCGTTTAAAGGACGACCGCCCCCCGCTTCCAGCTGTGGCCCTAACCGCCGATAGCAGTTTTCTCACAGCGACATCGAACGACTACGGATATGACGAAGTCTTTGCCCGCCAAGTGCGCGGCCTGGGGAAGTCCGGCGATGTGCTAGT
>JAACDM010000465.1 GCA_009936795.1 Verrucomicrobiaceae bacterium
CCTGGCCGACATCACCGGGTATGATCGCCCTGGGACCTACGCCAGCGGGGATGGAGCGGTGACCTTCGGGCAAACCGCCCTCGCGACTGGACAGGCCGCCACCGTGACAGGCGGAGCGTCTCTCCAGGTCCCGGCGAAGAAGTTCGGAGATATCACCAACTATACGGCCACCACCTGGTTGAATGTCAGTGAAATCACCGGTCAGTTGGGCGCCGTGATTTCGCGCGCGACGATCAATGATTCTAATCCAGCGACCAGTCTGCTCCTAGGTCCAGACGGTAGCCTCCTTTGGTTGGCTCCTGACGTGAGCGAGAATCCGCTCTTTACCATCGATCCCGTGATCGAATTCGGCACAACCTACCATTTGGCCGTGGTTGCTGAGGGGGATCATGACAAAGTCACCGTGTATCTCAATGGTGAATCGATCGGTGGCGGCGAAAGTCTCGGCGCAGCGCTCCCTAGCGAGGTCGGGTCCTTCTTCTTTGGTGCCTTTGGGCCCCTCGCGACCACAGGCACCTATGACGATCTCCAGATCTACACCCGTGCCTTGTCTGCTGAGGACGTGGCAACGCTCGCCGCGAATCCAGGTGAAGTCCTACGGCCCGAGGATCCCGATGCCATTGATAGTGATGGCGACGGTCTATCAGATACCGAAGAAGTGGCCTTGGGGACGGATGCCGTGAAGGCGGACACGGACGGAGATGGCCTCATTGATGGTGACGAAGTCAATGTCTCCATGACGAATCCTCTCCTCGTCGATTCCGATGGCGATGGCCTTGAAGATGGGGTGGAGATCGATCGCGGCACGGACCCCTTGGATCCTGCGGATCCCAAACGCGGTGCCCAGTTGACCATCGAAGAGACAGGGCTGGGAGGCGACAGCCCGGCGCAGTTCAATGTCCTCGACGTCTTCGAGGAGGACGCCCTGACCTTCTCCGATCGCACACACGAGCATAACAGCGCTGCCTTTGATTCAGGATCAGGCTTGCTTAGCACTGAAGGAGACCTGGTGGTTTCCTTGCCGAATTACTTGGTAGGGCGGCCTTATGTGAAGTTTGCCAACAACGCCCGTGATCAGGACGACTATGAGGCCACGGTTACCTCGGATGAACCGGTACAGTGGTATCTGCTCTTAGACAACCGCATCAATGGACCTGAGGGGAATGCAGACAGCTCCAATGACTCGGATCCGGAGCTTGGCGGCACCTTCCAGTGGGTGATCGACGGTGGCTGGGAGCGCGTGAACACAGGGATTTCTCCTGAAGGCCAGGCGGACTACGCTGGTGTCGACGAGGGCGGTGACGGCGGCTTGAACCAGTTCTATGCCGTTTACACCCTCACCGGGCCCTCCATGGCCGTCACCGTGCGGAACAATGGAACGGGCGGCTCTAACATGATCTCGCTGGTGGCCGGTTCCGCGCCTTTAAACAACGGTGGTAGTGGCCCTCCCGTCGAACTTGAGGTTACCGAAGAAGAAGGCCTGGATGGAGATGATCCGGCCATCGTTGAGAATGCAGCCTACGGTGAAGACGCCCTAACTTTCTCCGATCGCACCCACGAGCACAACGGGGCAGCCTTCGACTCGGCAACGGGTGCGATTAGTGCTGAAGGCGACTTAGTCATCGATCTTCCCGACTACCTCGTTGGTCAAAGCTACGTCCGCTTCGCGAACAACGCTGGCGAGAACCCGGACTTCCAGGCCACCGTTACCGCGAGTGGGCAGGCGAAGTGGTATCTGCTCATTGATAACCGACTCGATGGTCCGGGAGGTGTACGAAAGTCGAACGAGGAAGATCCTATCCTCGGCGGCACCCTTCAGTGGATTATCGAGGGCGGTTGGGAGCGCGTACACACAGGCATCTCTCCTAATGGGCAGCCAGACTACGTTGGCGTCGATGAACGTGGTGATGGCAGTCTGAACCAGTTCTATGCTGTCTTCACGCTGCCGGAGGTTTCCGACACGGTCACGATTCGCGGCAACGCCATCGACCGTACGAACATGCTCTCTCTCGTCGGCGCAGGAGCTCCAGTGGGCGGAGAAGGCCTTGCTGGTATAGCTGGCTATTGGCGCCTCGATGAGCAGAATGGTGCCACAGCGGCAGACTCCAGTGGCAATGGTCACGATGGAGCGATCGAGGCGGCGGACAATGCGTGGGTGAATGATCCAGAGCGTGGTGCTGTGTATCAGTCAGGGAACGACTCCTTCATCAACTTAGGTGATACTGTCGTGCCGGTGCTCGATGCTGCGACGGACTTCACCTGGTCCTTCTGGGTCAAGCCTGCAGAGACGGACAACAATAACATTGTCTTTGGAAATCGCTGGAGCCCCGACGGCACGGACTTCGATCCTCGTGAGTTCATCAAGTTCACGCCGCGGGTATTCGAGTGGCACTTCAACGGCGGTGGTGAGAATGTCGGCGGTGCCGAGACGATGTTCGTCGTCGACCAATGGTCGCACAACCTTGTCGTTAAGAGTGGCACGACGATCACCTATTACCGCGATGGTGCCGAGATCGCCTCAGGCGAAGTGACTGGCAATCCCGCCAACCCACAGCCGCTCTACTTGGGCGGACAGAATGGCAGCGAGATCTTCGCGGGACTCTTCGACGAGGTCGCGATCTTTGATCGAGCTCTAAGCACTGATGAGGTCACCGATGTCTACAACCGTGGACTCAACGGCCAAGCGTTGAACGAAGGCGGTGATGGAGTTGATCCCGGTCCAGGACCCGGCCTGCCAGAACTTCAGAACGTCGGTATCACGGCGAATGGCGTCTTCGGCGTCACGATTCCCGACGGTGTCACCGCCAATATCGAGTACTCCACTGACCTGATGAACTGGGATGTGATCGCTACGGGTGTGACCGGGGCGATTGAAGAGACCGACGCCGGGCGTATTGCGGCCCCGGCCGGCTTCTACCGAGCCGTCCAGCCCTAGGCATCTTCGTTAGACAACTCTGTCAAACCGTCGAAAGGCGAGGCCGCAATGCCTCGCCTTTCGTATTGGGCTCATCGCGAGATTTGGAAGGAGCGAGCTGTATTTCCTAAGCTTGCCGAGGAAGGACTGATCTTACACAATCGACTTTGAGTATGGCGCACTATCTCTCACAGAACTGGTTGCTCGGCCGTCGGCATTTCCTGCGTGGTCTGGGGGCTTCGCTGGCATTGCCGATGTTGGGCTGCATGCTCCCCTTGCGAGCTGGTGAGAACTCCGAACGGGCACGGCGCAGCGTGTTCATCTACCTTCCGAATGGGGTGAACATGCATGACTATGAGATTGCTGAGGC
>JAACDM010000466.1 GCA_009936795.1 Verrucomicrobiaceae bacterium
ACTCACCCCACTCACCCTACCAACAACACCATATCTTTCATGAAGTCTCACCCAAGTAGCAACCGACGTCGATTTATACAAACCTCCAGCTTGTGGCTTGGCGCCACGCTCATTCATGGCCAGGACCAGGCGCCCAAAGCGCCACCCCTGATTCGCATCGGTGTTGTCCCGGATCTACACTATGCCGAGAAACGATCCAGTGGCTCACGGCACTATCAAGAGTCCACCAGAAAACTCACCGAAGCCGTGGCGCTGTTTCAGCAAGAGAAACCGGATTTCGTGATTGAACTTGGCGACCTCGTCGACGTGGCACCGACGGCGGAACAGGAAATCAAGTTCCTTAAAACGATCAATGCGATCTTTGAGAAAGTCGACTGTCCGCGTCACTACGTGCTTGGGAACCACTGTGTTGCCACCCTGACTAAAGAGCAGTTCTATCAATCGTGCGGAGCAACGAAATCAGGATACTACAGTTGGGATCAGAATGGCGTTCACTTTATCATACTCGATGCCTGCTATCAGAAAGATCTTAAGGACTATCGGCCTGGGAACTTTGAATGGTCGGATACGAACATTCCTCCTGTGGAATCGGCCTGGCTAGCAAAGGATCTCAAATCGACCACGTTGCCAACAGTCGCTTTTGTGCACCAACGTTTGGACTTGGAGCCGGGAACCAGTCCCTATGCGATCAAACAGAGTCTTGAGGTGCGCAAGATACTCGAAGAGTCTGGCCAGGTCCGGGCCGTATTTCAAGGGCACAGCCACAAGCACGAGCTTCACCAGATTGGCGATATTGCTTACTGCACCATAGCCGCGATGGTAGAAGGCAGCGGCGCGACGAACAATTCATACGCCATGTTAGAGATCTACAAAGATGGCGCCATCCAGCTGAAAGGCTTTCGCAAACAGGAAACGTACAAGATTCCAGCATAGAAATATTCCCCCTATCTGAAATATTTCTAAGGATTACGCCACCGGTGTGTCATTCCTTTAACGAGGAATCGACCATGTGTCCGCCCGGTTTAGAATCCTTGAATTCCTGCCTGCGCGGGCGATGGTCTACTTTACCCAATTGAATTCAACCTGACAAATCATGAATGGCTTTAGCCAACGACCCAGGGAACCTCGCGGGTGGTGGTGTCAAACTGCCCTCGCTCTGTTGATCACATTAGTTGTGAACCCCTCGCATGCCAAGGAGATCGGCTTCGTCGAGCGCTTTGCCCTGGCCGAGAATCGAGCCGACGTACTCGAAGAACTGATACCTGGCACAGAAGATTACTACTACTTCCATGCCTTGCACTATCAGAACACGGGAGAGAAGACGAAGTTCAATGGTATTCTGGGCCAATGGCGCAAGCGGTTTGAGAAGTCGTCGCGTCGCGGGGTTCTTGAGAACCGTCAGGCCTTGATCGGTTATGAGGACAATCCTCAAGCGACACTCGACTATCTGAAGAAAGCACTCGGACTGCACTTCAATCATCAGCGAGAGCGCAAGCAGACCGATCCCAGTTTGGCAACGACGCTGGACCCGGCCCTGATTTCCATGGATGCCATCGTCAAACAGGCGCTTCGGGACGACAGGAAATTGGGCGAGGTCGGATCGGCCGGGATTGATTGGCTGATGCTCAACTGGAAGAGCCTGGACCTCTCCGTACCACAGAAACGAGCAATCCTGTCCAAGCTCAGCCGCCCCGACTATCCGGATCTGGTTGAAGCCATTGTCGAGGATCTGAGACGCAAGGAAAGCAAAGGCTTTGGCGAACATTCCATCCACCGACTGCTGACATTAGCCCAGATGAAGGCGTTGGGAGAGAAACGGTCGTCATTGTTAGGAGAGGAAACCTACGTGCTCACGGTTCTAAGCAAGATGCATCCCAATGCGGAGATCGACATGGACCGAAACCCAGACGAGCGCGCGGCTTATCTAGAGCGGTCGTGGGACTTTGTCTCGGGATTGGGAGGCGGCTTTCATTCGCTCAAGGCCCATGTGCTCTACCAGCAACTCAAGCTCGATGAGAGTCGTGGGGAGTACAAACGCGACCGTTTCCTCACCTACTTGAAGCTGCCGCGTCCGGTGCCGTATCTCAATGTGAAGTACCGGGATCGGATGGAACTCTGGCGCCATCCGGTGAATATGGACTTCGATTGTTCGACCGCCACAGGCTTGGCCCCCATTGTGAACGATGAGGCAGTGGTGCGTTCTTACCTCCTTCACTTCCTCACAGGTGCCAGCGACTTCAAAGAGTTCGCGCCGTATGTGACCGAGGACTATTTAAAGACGGTCCAGGCCGAGGCTAATATTGTCGGCGGGCGTGGGGATGCCGAACAATGGGCTTCCCAACTGACGCCATCAGCCTATCAAGCACTCAAAGAACGTGTGGACCTCGATTTCGATCCCACGTGCCAGGAGCACTTTACACCAGGCGAACGCGTGCGTGTCGCCCTTCACGTCAAGAACGTGGCAAATCTCATTGTGAAAATCTATGAGATCAACACCGAGAGCTACTACAGAAACTTCCAACGGCCAATCAATACGGACCTGAACCTGGATGGCCTGGTCGCGAACGAAGAACTCGCCTTTGACTACGATGTCAGTCCGTTTCAACGTGTGAAACGAGAGTTCGATTTCCCGCAATTGGACACTGGGCGCGGCGTGTGGGTGTTAGAGTTCATTGGCAACGGCAAGAGCAGCCGGGCGCTCATCCGTAGGGGCGGTTTGCAGTATTTGATGCAGCCCGGCAGCGCGGGGCATGCCTTGCGGTTATTGGACGAGAAACACCAAGCCGTGCCCAATGCCTACGTTTGGATGCAAGACAAGCGCTACGACCCAGACGAGTCCGGAGAAGTCGTGATCCCCTTCTCAAATAGCCCAGGTAGACAAACGATCATCCTCAATGACGGGCAAGGCTTCGCCAGTTTGGAGAATCTGGTATTGCAAGGTGAGAACTACAAACTGCAGGCTGGATTCTATGTTGATCGGGAAGCCTTGATTGGCGGACGGCAAGCAGTTCTGGCCGTGCGGCCACAATTCACCCTAAATGGGCTGCCTAGCGACGTGAAGCTGTTAGAGAATGTCGTCCTGACGCTCACCTCAACGGATTTCGACGGCGTGGAATCGACGACCACGGTGGAGGATTTCCAACTCTTCCCGCACAAGGAATCAACGCACAAATTTCGGGTGCCAAATCGTTTGAATCGCTTGGCCTATCGACTGACCGCTAAGGTCAAGAACCTGGGTCAGGGAAAGGAGATCAATCTCCAATCAGCGGATCAATTGATGATCAACGAGATCGATCAGACAAATGCAGTGTCCGATCTCTATCTCAGCAAGGTTGCCGAAGGCTATCGCGTGCAATTGCTAGGGCGCTCGGGCGAACCCTTGCCGAACCACGCCATCAATCTCAGTCTGCGTCGAGATGATTTCCGCGACAACGTGCGTACAACGTTAAAGACTGATGACTCCGGCACCGCTCATCTTGGAGCACTAGAAGAGATCTACCGGGTCACGGCCGAGGCTCCTAATAGCCGTAAATATCGCTGGGTTCTACCAGTGGACCAGCGGCTCTACCCATCGACAATACACGCGAGGGTCGGAGAGAATATTCGAATTCCCGTCATGAATAGATCAGACGCCGGGAGAGAGGCTTTCTCACTCCTGGAGCAGGTGAACGGCTCCTATGTTAGGGACTGTTTGGATACGGTTTCTCTGGATGGCGACTATGCCGAGATCAAGGGGCTATCGCCAGGGAATTACCTATTCTATCTCAAGAAGGCGAAACACGGCCTCACCATCCGAGTTTCCAGCGGCGTGGATACCGAGGGCTTTCTCCTGGCCAAGGGAAGGACGTTGGAGAAATCGAATGAGACCTCACTCCAGTTGGAGCCTCTGAAGACCGTGGGTGAAAACTTGGTGATTCAATTGGCCAATACCAACGCCTTGACACGAGTTCACGTGTTGGCAAGTCACTATGTGCCGGCCTTCGAATCGTTCGATGCCTTGGGCCTCGGTTCGGGTTTTGATCCGATATTGGGTGTGCCGGCAAAGTCAAAGAACCACTATTTATCCGGTCGGGCCATTGGTGATGAGTATCGCTACATCATTGAACGGCGATTTGCCGAGAAGCATCCTGGCGATATGCTAAAACGACCCGGTTTACTGTTGAATCCATGGTCATTGCGAGACACGTCGACGGAAATCCAAGATCTCAAGGAAGGCCAAGAGTGGAAGTCTGAGGCTGAGCCCCAAGCATCCCTGGCCAAGCGCCGATCTGCAAGGCAACGCCGAGGAGAAGAAGGCGGCTTGCGTGATCCCCACGCCTTTCACTTTCTGGCCCAATCTTCCGTGACCGCTTACAATGTGGCACCGGATGAGAATGGCGTCATTCTGCTGAAGCTCGCCGACCTGGCCGACTGCCGTTATGTGCGGGTCCTCGCCATGGATCCCATGACTTCGGTCGAGCGCAATCTGGCGCTTCCAGCCGGTCCAGTGAAAACCTTGGACCGCCGATTGGCCAATGGCCTCAACGCAAAGCGACACTTTCTACAGCAGGATCAAGTGACCATTCTTGAACCAGAGAAGGCCTTTGTAATCGAGGACGCTGTGTCCTCAGAGTTTGAAATCTATGAAACGCTGGGAAGTGTCTATCAGTTGTTCAGAACATTGAATGGGGATTCTAAATTAGAGGAATTCTCGTTCCTCCTGGATTGGCCTGGTTTGGAGGAAGCCAAGAAACTTGAGCTCTACTCAAAGTACGCGTCTCACGAACTCAGCTTCTTTCTTCACCAAAAGGATCCAGCGTGCTTTGAATCTATTATTCTACCTTACTTGGAGAACAAGAAGGACAAGACCTTCATGGATCATTACTTGTTAGGGTATGATCTCAATCCTTATCTGGAGCCCTGGCGCTTTGCCCGCCTCAACGTGGTCGAGCGCATTCTTATGGCAGGTCGTCTACCAGAACAGCAGGACGGCATCGTCCGAGATGTGAGCGATTGGTTGGCCATGCTTCCTCCTGAAGAACGCCTGGAACTCACCTCGTTTGGCACGGCCTTGCGTGGTGGCGAATTAGACTTTTCCGAGGATGCGTCAACCGCTAGCTTGGGATTGCGTCGGGCGAAGGGGCTGGAGAGCAAACTGAATAGCAGCGTGCGTCTGCAGAAGGCTGCGCAGCCGCCAGCCGTTAGCTTTGGATTCGACGCCGATGCAGACGAAGCCGTCCCTGAAGCGGCTCGAGGAATTGCCATGGATTCCCTTGCGGCGTTGGCTGAGGTGGCAGACGAGGAAGAGGCGCTGGGAGAAATCAGTGAAAGCCTGGGTCGCTTCGCTGGTGGCATGGAACAAGCCAGAAAGCAGCGTGGCCGCGTTCGCCAACTTTATAGGAAGCTGGAAGCGACCCGGGAGTGGGCCGAGAACAATTACTATCACTTGCCAATTGCTAAGCAGAACCGGGAGTTAGTGACCGTGAACAAGTTTTGGAATGACTTCGCGAGCAGAGATTCCAATCAGCCGTTCATTTCTCGACACGTGACGGAAGCGACCGGCAATTTTACCGAAATGCTGCTGGCATTGGCAGTGCTCGACTTGCCTTTCGCCGTGGAAGACGACGATGAGAGCGCAACACTGGAAGACACACGTCTCACATTGAAGCCCTCGTCGCCTGCGATTCTCTTCCACAAAGAGATTCGCGAAGTGGGCGCGGCAGGACAGGCCGGGCAATTGCTCGTCAGCCAGAACTTCTTTCGGGAAAGCGATCGCTACGAGCAACGCGGCACAGATGAAAGAGTAGATAAGTTCGTCACGGAGGAGTTTCTCACCGGCGTTGTCTACGGCTGCCAAGTCGTGGTGACCAATCCAACCTCGTCCCTCCAGCGTCTCGATCTCCTACAGCAGATTCCTCAGGGCTCGATTCCTGTCAGTGGGAGCAAGGTCATTGCCAATGGCATCCTCCGCCTTGCCCCCTTTCAGACACACACCCAGGACTATCACTTCTACTTCCCAGCCCAAGGAGAGTTCACCCACTTCCCTGTTCACGTCTCCAAGGACAAGCAAGTCGTCGCCTTTGCGGAGCCGTTTACTTTCAACGTGGTGGAGGCCTTGACCAAGACAGACACGTCTTCGTGGGACTATGTTTCTCAATGGGGCACGGAAGAGGAAACCCTGGCCTATCTGAACAAGAACAATCTTCGTCAAACCGACCTCAGCAAGATTGCCTGGCGTTGTCGCGAGAACGCGGGCTTCTTCACGCAAGTGGTCGCGTTGCTCGATGCGCGGCACCACTATAACAGCGTCGTTTATAGTTATGCGCTGCATCACGGGGTGATCGAGCCACTGCGAGACTACTTGCTACACGCGGACGGGTTTCTGAAACAATGTGGGGCTTATTTAAAAAGCCCACTGGTGTCCATCGATCCAGTCGAACGCCGAAACTATCAGCATTTAGAATACAGTCCCTTGGTCAACGCACGCACCTATGCATTAGGCGGCAAGCGCAAGATTCTCAACGACCGATTCCACCAACAGTATGGTCAGCTCATGCAGATCTACAGCCATCGACAGAGTCTGGAGGATGAAGAACGGATGACGTTAGCCGTCTACTTGCTCCTTCAAGATCGCGTCTCCGAAGGACTAGAAGTCGTAGACAAGATCAATCGCGACACCCTCTCAACGCCCTTGCAGTATGATTATCTACAGGCCTACCTCGCCTTCTATCGCGAAGAGCCAAGCACGGCTAGGGCAATCGCTGACCGTTATGCCAATCATCCGGCGGAGCGCTGGCGCACGCGTTTTAAAGACATGCTGGCACAGCTCGACGAGATTGAGGGGAAAGCTCCCCAGGTCAATGATAGAGACGATCGTGACCAATTGCAGAATCAGCTAGCAGCAACGGACCCTAGCCTGACCTTCAAGGTCGCGGACGGGAAGCTCGATGTGCTCTACCGGAACATCGAAGAACTAACCGTAAGCTACTATCGAATGGATCTCGAGTTTCTCTTTAGCACCAATCCCTTTGCTTCTTCTGACGTTGCACGATTCAGCATGATTAAACCCAATCGAACAGATCGCATGACCTTGGATGCCAGCGGCGAAGGACTGGAGATTACATTGCCAGAGGAGTTCAGCGGAGAGAATGTGCTCGTAGAGGTCTCAGGCGGCGGCTTGCGCAAAGCATCGGCCTACTACTCGAATAGTCTGAATGTGCACCTCTCACCAAACTACGGGCAACTCAAAGTGACCCATGCGGATGATTGGGAACGGCCTTTGACGAAAGTGTATGTTAAAGTGTATGCCGAGATCGACGGGCAACCACAGTTCTACAAAGACGGTTACACCGATCTTCGTGGCAAGTTTGACTACGCGAGTCTGAGCACCGATGAAATCGAACGCGCCAGCCGCTTCAGTATTCTCGTCATGAGTGAGTCAAACGGTGCCCTGGTAGAAGAAACCAAGCCTCCGCAGCGGTAGAAAGAAACATGACACCAGCGAACGTTTCTGCCGAGGACTACGTCTTCGGTCCGGCATCAGAAATCTGGCAGGTGAACCGTTATGCGACGGGCCTTCTCTTTGGCCCAGCTGCCGTACTTCTTCAGGTCGCCCATCCTCGCGTGGCCCAGGGTGTCGCCGAACACAGTGATTTCCGGGGCGATGCCCTCGGTCGATTGAAGCGTACTCTGACCACCGTCAATTCCATCGCCTTCGGCACCCGTGAAGACGCAGAATACATGCGAAAACGGATGACTGCCGTACATCAGCGCGTCCAAGGAGACACTGCTGAAGGCGTGTCCGGCAAACCTCGCTATTCCGCATTCGAACCTGATCTCCTCATGTGGGTGCTGGCCACGCTGATTGATGCCTCGTTCAAAGGTTACGAGTTCGTCTGGGGCCCCCTATCACTTGAACGTCGCGAACACTTCTATCGTGATTTCCGCAAATTCGGTACTTACTTTGGACTGGGCGAGGGAGAAGGCCCCCAGAACCATGGCGAGTTCGTTGACTACTTCGATTCCATCCTCGCAAGCGACTTGTTAGGCAGTCATCCACTCTGTGCTGAGGTCGCCGCCGCCGTCGTCCGGCCACCTGCCCCAGTGCACAATTGTTTATTGGGCATGCTTGTCGACTTCCTTCCAATCGAAACCATCTCCTTCACACTTAGAAAACGTCTGCTGCTAAGATCTACCTACTCGACCCGAGGGCGTATGGCCATGCTCCGCGCCTTGGCTCCCCACGCCTTCCATATTCTTCCGAAACGCCTCACTTACTACCCTGAAGCTTACCGTGCCGAGCGCGCCCTTCGGCGCTAGCGCCGCCAAAGACGCGCAAGTGAAACACCAGCCGCAGTGGCCACCGCAAAAATTCCCAGGCCTGGCCCGAGATTTCCGTAGAGAATGCAGCCTGTTCCGAGCAGCACCCCATACACCATCACACAACCAAGGACCATGCTGAGGATCCCACGCGGAAGATTCACACGCTCGTCGACCTCTGGCACCGACTCCATTTGTGAATATACCGGTCTCCAGCCAGAATCTGGCGGGTTCACCAATCGACAGAAGCTCTCCAGCGTCTCCGGATGGGTAGGGCGCGTCAGAAATGTCGCAACGATCCAGGCGATACTCGTAATGACGACATTCAAAGAGAAGACCTGCCAGCCTTCCATCCCGTGATCCTGGTTCACAACCTGGAAAAACAGCACGACAAAAAGACAGGTGATCATGGCCACGATCTCGCTCCAGGCGTTCACTCGCCACCAGAGCCAGCGTAAGATAAAGACAAGCCCGGTGCCTGCGCCAAGTCCCAAGATAAGGTCAAAGATCGCCAAGGCATTCTGTAAGGACAGTGCAAGAGCTCCAGCCAGAATCATCATCACGACAGTCGAGATACGTCCCACCTGAACCAGTTCCTTGTCCGTGGCCTCGGGTTTGACAAAGCGTTGGTAGAAGTCGTTTGCCACATAGGCAGATCCCCAATTGAGATGCGTCGAGATCGTCGACATGTAAGCCGCAATTAACGAGGTGAGTACCAGGCCTAACAAACCGGGAGGAAGCAGGGTCAGCATTGCGGGATAGGCCAGGTCATCACCCAACTTGTCATCCGTCACATGTGGAAACTTCTCTTGGATGTCACTCAATTCCGGAAAAATGATGAGAGACGCCAGCGCCACGATAATCCAGGGCCATGGTCGCAAGGCATAATGGGCTACATTAAAGAAGAGCGCCGCCCCCACCGCGTGATTCTCATCCTTCGCCGCAAGCATCCGCTGAGCCATGTAACCTCCCCCACCGGGCTCTGATCCCGGATACACAGCAGCCCACCACTGCACCGCGATGGGAATCAAAAAGAGCGAGAAGAGCAAGTTCCGCGACTCCGGTGTGGAGAGATCAAAGGCAGGCACCAGATCGAGTTTGTCCTTCACATTCGGATGCGCGAACAAGCCTGACAAGCCACCTACCTCAGGCTGTGAAAGCGCCACCCAAGCAGCCGCTACCGCACCAACCATGGCGATAATAAACAAAAGAAAATCTGTCAGGATCACACTGCGCAAGCCACCCAGCGCACTGAACGCAACCGTGACCAAGGATGCCACCAAAATCGATTGCAACGGCGAGAATTGGAACATGATCGCCCCAATCTTGATCGCGGCCAGACTCACTGCTGACATAATCACCACATTCAAGCCAATACCTACATAAAGCGCACGAAATCCTCGTAGAAACGCTGCAGGCTTTCCGCTGTAACGAATTTCGTAGAACTCGATGTCGGTCATCACACCAGAGCGTCGCCAAAGCCGGGCGTAGACAAAAACCGTCAGCATCCCTGAAAGCAAGAAGGCCCACCAAACCCAGTTCCCCGACACGCCGTTTTTTCGGACAATGTCCGTGACCAAATTCGGGGTATCCGTGGAAAAGGTCGTCGCCACCATCGAGAAGCCTAACAGCCACCAGGGCATCCCACGCCCCGAGAGAAAGAACTGAGACGCATCAGACCCAGCCTTGCGGGCCACAGCGATACCTATTCCAAGGGCAATGATAAAGAAACCAATGATGAAGGTCCAATCGATAGTAGCTAGTTGCATCTGTCAGGGCATTATTAGGAGGTCGTCGAAGGGCAAACTCTTGCACAATGAAGAAAGATCGTGCAATCAGCATCTTCGTCTCGGCTAATATTCCCCAAGACGCTCTGCCGCAGGCCTTAACGGCATGGCTCTTTCTCATCACGAATCGGTGACACAAAGCTTATAAAAGGAACGATTGGTTCGCCCACCCAAGCGCACAACGCGCGCTGCAAGGCAGGCCATCACTTTTCAGCATTGACGATAACACAGGATCTACGATTCTATGTGATTCATGGTCTTGCGCCTCGCAGCCTTTTTCTTCCTCACGGGGAGTTCGCTTTGTGGCGAGGAATGGTGGGCCTTCCAGCCTCTCGAAAAACCTCGCCTACGTCAGGTCGACGAAGTTGAAGCAATTGATGCCCTGGTGAAGGCCGGACTGGCAACGCAGGACCTCCAACCGGCACGCCCCGCAGATCCAGGCACGCTTATTAGGCGTCTACACTTCGATCTCACGGGCTTACCGCCGTCATTCGAAGCCATTGAAGCATTTCGTGAGGGTTTCTCGCTAACTAACTACACTTCCTTGGTCGATCGCTTGTTAGAATCGGCTCACTTCGGCGAACGCTGGGCCCGGCATTGGTTGGACGTGGTGCGCTTTGCAGAGACGAATGGTTACGAGCGTGACGCGGTGAAGCCCAACATCTGGAAATACCGAGACTGGGTGGTGAAGGCATTCAATGAAGATCTGCCCTATGACGAATTTGTCAGGGCACAACTAGCGGGCGATGAGCAAGAGAATCGCACCGAGGCTTCCGTCATCGCCACCGGCATGCTACGGCTGGGCACTTGGAATGATGAGCCGAATGACCCTCACGAATACAAATACGAGCGGTTGGAAGACATGGTCGATGTGGTCAGCACGGCCTTTCTTGGATTGACCGTCAAGTGTGCACGCTGTCATGACCACAAGTTTGATCCCATCCCGCAACGCGATTACTACCGCTTCGCCGCCGCCTTCTGGCCGGGTGCGATCGAGCCCAGAGACAGAAAACTCATGGGCGGACCGAATGCCGATGAACTGGGAATGAAAGACGTCTTCGGATGGACGGACATCCGCACCGATCCACCAGACTTTCACCTTCTCATCAATGGCGATCTGCATCGGCCAGGCGACGTGGTGCAACCAGGCCATTTGTCGTTCGTGTCGACATTAGACAAGCCGCTTAAGAGCTCTCGATCCTCAGCTCGAGGAACCGATCGGCGTTTGCAAATGGCGGACTTCATCACCGATCCGAGCAACCCACTCACGGCGCGAGTGATGGTGAACCGCGTTTGGCAACATCTGATCGGGCAAGGAATCGTAGGTACGCCCAATAACTTTGGTCTCAAGGCAGACTCACCGTCACATCCGGATTTGCTCGATTACTTGGCTGCGGATTTCATCGCGAGCGGATGGAAGGTGAAACGGTTGATTCGGAAGATTGTCTTGTCACAAACTTACCAACAAGCGTCCGTGCATCAGTTAGAAGATCAGCAATCGACCGTGGATTCGAGCAATCGCTGGCTTTGGAAAATGAATCGGCGTCGAGTGGATGCGGAGGTTCTGCGAGATCGCTTGCTCAGCGTCACTGGCGATCTCGACTTGCGAATGGGAGGTCCCAGTTTCTATCCGGTAATGGCACCGAAAGTGTTGGAAGGATTCTCGACAAAAGAGAAAGCTTGGAAGGCATCGCCAGCAAAGGAGCGGAAACGCCGCAGCCTTTACATGATGACCAAGCGTCATCTCTTGTCGCCGCTGATGACAGCCTTTGACTTTCCAAACACCGAACGGCCATGCGGAAAACGTGACGTGACCACGGTGGCACCGCAGGCTCTTTCGCTATTGAACAATACCTTCGTGCACGAGCAGAGTGAACGCTTGGCCAAAGACATGATGCAGGCGAGCGATGAAGTCGATGACCAGATTAAACTGGCTTGGCGACGCGTCTTGGGGCGTGACCCCAGTCCTCAAGAACGTCAATGGGCCAAGACCCATGTCGACCAACAGACAACGCATTTCACGGCGCGTTCAGCAGAGAATCCTGACTTTCTCGCCTTCGCATCCCTTTGTCACGGCTTGATCAATTCTAACGAATTCCTGTATGTCGACTAGCTCCAGATTTCCATGTGGTCGCACCCGACGCGAGTTCGTTTGGGAGATGGGCGGCAGCTTTGCCGGCACCGCGTTGACGTCGTTGCTCGCGGGAAGCGGGTTCTTTGCCCGACATGGGCACGCAGCCACCAATCCGCTAGGCTCCAAGCCGTCCCATATCCGTCCCAAGGCGAAGAATTGCATCTTCCTCATGATGAATGGGGCGCCGAGCCAGGTGGACACCTTTGATTACAAGCCGGAACTGCAGAAGCATGCGGGGAAGCAGCTTCCTGCTGGCAAGAAATACATCAACTCGGGCGGGCGACGCGTTGGTTACCTCACGCCCAACTGGCGGCCCTTTCGCCCTGGTGGCCAGAGCGGATTGTTGATCTCGGATTACTTTCCCAAGGTGCGTGAACACGCGGACAAGCTTGCCGTGATTCGTTCTTGTCACGCTGATAGTCATGCCCATGGCTCCGCCTTGGTGCAGATGAATACGGGAATGCCGCTCATCGGCCGCCCATCGTTGGGAGCCTGGGTCGCCTATGGGTTAGGGAGTGATAACGATAGTCTTCCGGCTTACGTCGTCATGCTCGACAAACGCGGTGGTCCCATCAGTGGTCAACCAAACTGGTCCAGTGGCTTCATGCCCGGAACCTATCAGGGCACGCTCTTTCGACCGATAGGTGATCCGATCTTAGATTTGCGCGGTCCCAAGCACCTTGATCGGCGAGCTCAGCGGCGGCAGTTGGACTTTATTCAGCAACTCAACAGCCAGCATCTCGAATCGCGGCCTGGCGGTCAGGAATTGGCTTCGAGAATCCAAAGCTATGAATTGGCGCATCGGATGCAAGCAGAGGCCCCGGAGGCGGTTGACCTCAATCAAGAATCCACGCAAACGTTAGAAAGCTATGGCGTTGGTCAGCAGCCCACCGATGAATTTGGCCGCAACTGTTTGGTCGCGCGCCGTCTTGTCGAACGCGGTGTCCGCTTTGTGCAACTCTACTCGGGTGGTGGTCATTTGGAAGAGACTTGGGATGCTCATGAATCGATCGAGAAGAATCATGGCCGACACGGTGCCGAAGTCGACCAACCAATCGCTGCTTTGTTAACCGATCTCGAACAGCGCGGCATGCTCGACGAGACGCTCGTCGTCTGGGGTGGTGAATTTGGCAGAATGCCCTTCAGCGAAGGCAAAGACGCACCCGGCAGAAATCACAATCCCTACGGCTTCAGCATGTGGATGGCCGGCGGCGGCGTGAAAGGCGGCATGGCCTATGGCGAGACGGATGAGTTTGGCTTTGAAGCCGTGAAAGACAAGGTACACGTGCACGACATTCATGCCACGATCCTGTATCTGCTAGGCATCGATCACGAGCTGCTGACCTATTTCCATCAAGGCCGAAAGGAAAGCCTAACCGATGTTCACGGTCACGTTGTGAACGAAATCATTGCTTAACAGCTCACGGCAACTGGTGCTTTTCTGAACCGCAGAGACCCCACGAAACCGGGCGCTTTCGTCAAGATGGTCGTCGCAGCCGTCAAGAAACGACTCAATGATAGCTACAGAATGTGCGGGGTAACATAATGGCGCTGGATTCTTGACACGCGAAGCCTTACAAATTGAAGACAAGGTCGTGCGATGGACATCTTGGGTTCGCCAGAATCGTACCATTTCCCCCCCTTGACTTACCAACCTTTCCCCCAGACGCCTTGGACCATGGTGCTCGCCGCAAAAGAAGGCGAGGATCAGGCGTCTTCTGACGCATTGGAGCATTTGGCTCAGGCCTACTGGCAGCCGATCTTCGGGTTTCTCCGAGGGCGGGGAGCTTCCGAGGAGGAAGCTCGCGACCAAGCACAGGGTTTCTTCGCCTTCCTCTTGGAACGGGAGTTCCTCAAGAATATTGAGCCAGAGGGCGGGCGCTTTCGCAATTTCCTGCTCGTCTAGCTCCGCCGTTGGTTAAAGGACGAAGGCCAACGAGTGATCCAGGTCAAAAAGCGGTTGGAGATTCCCTGGGAAGAATGGCATGAGCAGGCGGCTGTGGGAGAGGCCGCTACTCCAGAGCAAGCCTTTGACCGCGTTTGGGCGCGAACACGCGTCGAGCGATCCATGGCCGCAGTGGAATTGAAGTGGGAAACACGACCAGCGCTCTTCGCCGCGCTACGCTTGACGGTGGAGAGTCCGGAAGCCGTGGAGAAATACGCCCTCATTGCCGAGCGCTTCGGGATGACTGAGGGTGCCGTGGGCAAAGCGGCCCATGATTATCGCCAGCAATTCGCTCAAAAGATCCATCAAGGCATCCGAGACACCGTGGCGCAGGATGAAGATGTCGAAGGAGAGCTTCGCTACCTGGTGAGCCTCATGCAGAATTAAGCCACACGCCGTCGTTTGTTGGTAAGAATGCCACTGAGTTCTCCTGCTTATCGTTGTGAACTGCCTTTCCTCCTAACTGCTCTTGAATCCTCCACTTCAACGGACCTGCCCATCGTGTGGCGCGCAAGTGACAGAAGGCTCTCCCTGCACAGCCTGTGCTCTTGTTCGTGCTTTTGCCAGTTTGGGATTCGATGACTCGGAGCCAGTTCAATCGACCTTCTCTCCGATCGATCTCCCGTCCACCTTTGGCCACTATCGAGTGGAGCGCAAGATTGCCGGCGGGGGGGGGATGGGCATGGTCTACGAAGCCACGGACACACGTTTGGGACGGTCGGTGGCACTGAAGATGCTGCGACAGGTGTTCTTTGCCACGGAACTCGATCGCGTGCGTTTTCAAAAGGAAGCCGAGTTCACATCGCTTCTTGATCATCCTTACATTGCCCCAGTTTATCATGTTGGCGAAGTGGACGGGCAGCCTTACTTTGCCATGAAGGTCATTGAAGGTGGCAATTTGGCCGATCATCTCGCTGAGAAATCCCTGCCAACGCGCGAAGCGGTGGCCTTGATGATCAAGGTAGCTTCCGCAGTGCATCATGCGCATCAGCGCGGCATCCTGCATCGGGACCTCAAGCCTGCTAACATCCTCCTCGATGAAGAGGGCGAACCGCGCCTAACGGATTTTGGATTGGCAACCTTGCAAGGGGTGGATGCGAGGCTCACACGGACGCAAGCTGTCGCGGGGACTCCGGAGTACATGTCTCCGGAGCAAGCTGCCGGACACCGTGAAGCCATCTCAACATCGACAGATGTGTGGTCCCTTGGCGTCGTGCTCTATCAGATGCTGACGGGGCAGATGCCTTATCAGGGTGAGAGTTCCGTGGCCGTGCTGCGGCAGGTGGAGGACGTTGAACCCATCCAACCTCGCACCATCAAGTCGACCGTCGGTCGAGACTTGGAGACGCTTTGTCTACGCTGCCTGGAGAAGGATCCTGACGCGCGCCTGTCGAGTGCTGATGAGTTGGCGGAAGAACTCGAACGTTGGCAGAGAGGCGAACCGATCATGGCGCGCCCTGTCAACGGCTGGGAGCGCCTGGTTAAATGGTGCCGCCGACATCCTTATCGGGCAGCGGCGTTGTCTGCCTTTCTCTTTGTCATCGTGGCCGGGGCGTCTGGCATCACCTGGCAGTGGCGTCGAGCCACCCACAATGAACAACTGACCCAAACCAGTGCCGAAATCGAGAAGCGGACGGCGTATTCAGCCACCCTGGCCCAGGCGCTGGCAGCTCGAGAGAACCATGAGTTTGGCATTGCCCGTCGACTGCTGGACGGCATCGATCCTGATCTTCGCGATTTCGATTGGCGACTCTTAAAGCGCTTTGTCGTGGAGACGAAATCCATCAGTTCCAGCTCGGCAGTGACGAAGCTTCAGAGCCTCAGTGCTTAACGATCGAGCCTAACACGGGAGCTTACGCCATCATCTATGCCGATGGGTTTCTGCATCTGCGAGGAAGCGGAGGGAATGAACTGGCCCCGGCTCGGCGCCTGCCCGACTTGAAGGAGCTTGGGCACCGCTACTACGGGCTCACCTATTCACCAAATGGTCAACACTTCGCTTATGCCAACGACAACCTTTTACGAATCCTTGATGCCAATAGCATGCCTGTGCTTTACGAAGAAACGAGCGTGAGCCCTCAGTTTGATTGGCTCGATGATCATCGGCTTCTCTACGGTTTTAATGGCAGTGCCAAGGCGCCTCCTTGGCCAGAAGCCGGTGCCTGGATCCTCGACTTTGAAGGAGCGGCCGCAGAGGAGAAGGTCCCACGGATCGCTTTCCCCGAAATGTGCGCCCCTCTAGCAGTCTCGCCAGACCGGCTCTTCTTCGTGCTGCATCGCGTCATTACTGATCCGTCCTCGTGGAAGCGTTCCCTGCATCGCTACCGCGTGGGTGAGGACTACTCGGAGATCCCATTTATCAGTTGCCTGGCAACGAGTATCCCGGAGAACTTCACCTCTCTCGGGATGGTGCGTTCCTTACCTTGTCAGCAGGTCGCGCCCAGAAGCGCAGCGCGCGAGTTCTTGATCTCGTGGCGGGACGCACGGTATTCGATCACCAGTTTCGCTTTCCCATTCACACCCTGGCGATGGACCAGGCTAACCAACTCCTCGGTCTGGTGGGTGATGATAGTGTGGTGCGTGTCTATGACATCGCGCGAGGAGCGCCTGATGGCGTCCTGGCAGAAATCTACGATGACGACGTAGCCGCAACACTCTGCGAACGCATTGATGGGCGTGGTGCTCTGGGACCGCACCGCGATCTCGTCAACCGTTCCGCTCAGGACGGGAGAGCACGTTTCTACTCGGGGCATGAAGACCGCGTCTATGATCTCGCCTTCGACTGACCCAATACCCTTGTCACGACGAGTGGCGATGGATCGATTCGCCGATGGGGGCAGTCGGTCCCCCGCCCCGCCGTTCGCATTGGGCACCTTGAGAATCGGTATGATCGCTATCGTCCCACGGCTTCAACCGGTGGACGTCATCTCTTGTTCTATCGCGGCAAGACTCAGATCTGTGATGTTGCTAAATCGCGTGCTAGCCGGCGTCCGGCGAGACACATCGTGGCCTTAAATCAATATCCCTTGGCCGTTCTCGCCGATGGCCGGGCCGTGACGATGGAGCATGAAACGGCGGATATCGTAGTGTGGGAACCGGGACACGAGTTGAACCGACTGGAGGAAGCCCTCCGCGTTCCTGGAAAAGTGCCCTTCACCCACCACAATCGCGATGAGCGGGCCAAGCTGTCGCGCGATGAGCAGCACCTGGTGGGTGTGCTAGCGGGACGCTTGTTCACGCTCGACTTGAATCGTCCCGAGCTCGGGATCACGTGGAGCAGCGACCTTGGCGCCAGTGTCGGCGCCTTTACCGATCACGATATTTCGCCAGATGGTCAATGGATCGCGTCCGCGGACTTTGGCGCCCGCGTGACCATTCATCGTTTCGAGGATCCCGGTGAAGTGGTGGCTCGGTTAGCGGGCCATCCGCGAAGTTACGACACGGCAGTCGCCTTCGGTCGTGAGGGGCGCCGTCTTTACATAGGGAATGAGGATGGGCGCGTTCGGGTGTGGGACGCCGCGACCTGGAGCGAGATTCCGGAGGAGGGCTTTGTCGCCCATCACAGTGCGATCACGGCGATCGCGGTCTCACATGAAGGGTCATTGATCGCCACCAGCCGCGGTTTTCGTTTGAAGCTCTTTCCCATCGAGCCGGAGCCAGGATAACGTTACCGGCGAGAACGCCTTTCCTTTTACCGTGAACAGCCGGCCAACTGGATTCAGTTTGCGCGAGATGCATCGGGGCGGGATCGGGCGTTGCTGCATGGGTCACCCGGTCGAACGATCGAGGTTTGGGAAGCGAACCCCATTGCAACACTGTCAGAAACAATCAATCCTGTTCAGGGCCATTTGCCCGAGGCGCTGGTTTACCAAGACGCGATTCGCCGAACAAACGGCAAGGTGCTCGGCGCTGGCGGCACACCAGACGCCAAGGAGACGGTGGCACTCTCGGCCTGTTACGAAATTGATCCTATCACTGAGGCGATTTCGGCAACCGGTTCGCTTGGCAGCCCACGCTGGGAAGCCGGTGGCTTGGTGATGTTGAACCACGGCGAGGTTCTGATTGCCGGAGGCGTGGGACCAGAGGACAACGCCCTAACGAGTTGCGATCTTTACGACTCGGTCAAGAAGTCTTGGGCATGGACAGGAGCCATGGCGGTCGCTCGGCGCTCAGGGAGTCGCCTCTTGCTCGGCGACGGCCGCGTGCTAGCGGTGGGTGGTTGGGACGGTGAAGGGAATCTCCTCAACCAGTGCGAACTCTATGAACCAGATTCCCGGAGCTGGTCGAGAACGGGGAACCTCAATGTGGCCCGGAAGGGTGCCAGCTACCTCATGATGGCCGGTTACGCTGCCGTGGCGATCGGTGGTGAGGATCGCACTGGCCAATTTGCCCCACCGGAAGTCTTCGACCCGGCCAGGGAGCGATGGGAGATCATTAGCTCACCAAAAGTCGCTCCGCTTGCCATGGGCTTACCTGGAAACGCCTTGCTAGTCGTGGGCGGATTCGATCCCGAAGACATGGTGTTGGCGAGTTGCGAGCGCTACGATCTCGCCACAGACACTTGGACTCCAGCAGCTTCGCTTCCCCGGCCTCGCTTCGAGGCCTTGTCGCCTGACTCTGAAATCGTTCGGCTTCCTGACGGAAAGATCCTGATTGCTGGGGGAGCAGCTGGGAGCAAGTCTAGGGATGGCCATCCGACATCGGCTGCCATCCTCTACGATCCTGATGCCGACGCGTGGACGACGGCTCCGGCACTGCCCATTCCGCGCCGACGGCAATCGGCGATCGTCCTGGCCGACGGACGCGTCCTTCTCGTCGCGGGTGAGGACGATCGTGGGCCTACCTCCCGCATCCAGATTTACGATCTCCGCTGAACTGGGGTCACTCTATTTCGAGGCTTCGCGAATCACCTGATCTAGATTCTCGTGCGATGATCGGATGCGTTGCTCTGTCATCTGAACGCCGCGTAGGCGTTCGCGCACAAGCTCTGGGTCAAGCCGTTTGGATTGCACCAGCGCAATCAAGAGATCGAGATCTTTGGGGCGACCGACCTGACACTTTGCCGCAGCAAGATCGTGTGGTTCCAAGCAACAGACGTTTGGGCAATCAGGCAAGGCAAGGCAACGCAACGATCACGCCACCCCTCGGGAAACTGTTCGAACATCTTCGGACGAATGACATCCGCATGATAACCGTGCCGAAGGTGGAAGCGCCGATCCTCGCCCAGCGCTTCGTGAACTATGATCCCCACATCTTCATCAAAGGGCTCGGGAATAATGTCAGCATCATAGGACGTGGAAAGGGGCTCCCCGGCTTCACCGAGCTCT
>JAACDM010000467.1 GCA_009936795.1 Verrucomicrobiaceae bacterium
ACGGCAGTTCACCTCACCTTCTCGATCTGAACCGAAATCCGGTTCAATGATGTTGTTGTCTAACCCTTGGTGATTTCTCTCGTGATGGTAGTGCCGGCAGAACTGATCGACTGCTCGTCGGAGTGATCTCTCCCCTATCAAGATCATCCGATCGAGGCACTCCCCTTTGATCGATCGAACAAACCTTTCCGCTAACAAATTCAAATTGGCCGACCGCGCCGGAAGGCGCACTGTCTTCACCTCTGCACTCTCTAGGATCTCTTTAAACTCCCTCGTGAATAGCGCCGATCGATCGTGAATGAGGTCATGGTAGCCAATCAGAAATCCGTCCAGGCAATCTGTGAGGTTCCTCCCTATCTGTTTCATCCACTCTCCATCAGGCCCGGGGATGATCCCTGCAATCTTCACCTCTCGTGTTGAGAGCCGCATCACGAAGAGAACGTGATAGCGCACCAATCCGCTCAACGTCCACACTTCCACCGTGAAGAATTCTGTCGCCCCCAACGGATTGCGCAGAGTAATCGACTTTTGACACATTACGCGGTCGCCACCACACAAACCAAGAAACATAGCACTGCGACCGATTCATCATCACAAAGTGCTAGACCATGAGCTGTTCAATCGCTCCCTCTTGCGGTCGGCGGTTGCGCTGCATGGTGAGATCCAGGTCGCCATAGTGCTCAATCGGGTTGCCGTAGGCGTTGAGCAACGTGGTGTACCAATTACTCAGGGTCTTGTGGCCCTCAGTGCCATGGAATGGTAGGCGGATGTAGCGGCCGGCGATATCGAGTTTGGAGTTCCTTCCGCTCATGATAACCATGGGCGCTTCGGTGTCAGGGTTGTGGTGGCCGGCACCGGTTTCGGGCATATAGATGATCGTGGTGTTGTCGAACATCGTGCCTCTACCTTCGGGAATCGCCTTGAGCTTGGATACTAACGTTTGCACCTGTATCATGTGGTGGGTCTTGATGACATCACGCATATACGCTGAACGACCACCCTGACCGTGTCCAACGGCGTGGATGCTAGTCTTCTCCTCATTCTCCGGGAGCGAAGTGATGTTCGTGCCCAGGTCATCGATCGTGTAGGTCACCACGTTCGTCAGGCCGGAAGCGAGTGCGGCCACGATGATTTCGGTGAAGGCTGCCTGCTTCTGCGGAAGGGTCGCGTCAGGCCCACCATTGGCGTGGATCGGGTCGATCTCGGGCAGGCGCTTTTTGATGACATCACCCAGGGCGGCAACCTTGTTGTTTCGATTACGAATCGACTGGAGCGAATCGACCTGGTCACTGATCTTTAGCCGCTCGTCACCATCCAACCCGTTCATGCGGCGGGTTTCCTGTTCGTGGAGGTAGGCGAGAAGCGCATTGTCGGAGGCGACTTCATCGGTGTTGGTGACTGACTTGAACAACTCGTCGTAGGCCGTCATGGGATCGGCATAGCAGTAGTTGCGCTGCTTCGGAGCTGGCGCGGAATATCCTGACACAATCCCAGTCCTATGGTCACGCCCGTGAGGCACCGCCAGCGACATCTCAATATGGCCAAAGGGCGAGGGAAACAACCTGGCCAGCTCAAAGTCGATCGTCGCCCACTTGATGTTGCTGAGGATATCGCGTCCTGCCTTGTAAGCGCCCATGCAGCCAGAGTAAGAATAATGTCCCCCGCCGCTGACGGACATCGAGATGCCGTGGAGGATGGTCATGTTTTCCTTGTATCCGTCCAGCCCATTCAGCCAGACGGGCAACTCGTGCTTGTCGAGGGCGGCTTCAAAGGGCTGTTTCTCTTCGTGCTTCTTCAGTTCTTCGGTGGAGAAGGAAGGTAGACTGAACTGTTTGGTTAGGTTTCCGTTCGACTTACGCACAAAGACAAAGCGGTGCGGAGACGTGGCCCTACCGTCGGCTGGAGCGGCGAGCAGTTGGTTGAACGACGGTGTGAGCGCCAGACCAGTCGTCCCCAGGGCAGTAGTCTTGAAGAATTCGCGTCTATTGAGAGCCATCGTTGTCTTTGGGTTTGCGGTAGATGAATGAGTCTGAGGTCAGAAGGGAGACAATCACTGCATCAAAGCTACCATTGCTGTCGAGATAGGCTTTGTCAGCGTCGATCAGCGTCTTTGAATCGGAGAGTGTCTCGTTGCGGCCCAGGAAAAAGCGGAAAGCGTGCCGGATGATCGATTGGCGCACTTTTTCGGACTTCGCCAGGCGGTCGATCAGGTCAAAGGCATCGACGACGTCGCCATCAAGCTCTGAATCATCCGTGCCTTTCAAAACCCCGCGGGCATCAACCGGTAGGGTTTTGTAGGTTGGAAGGCTGGCACCATAGTTGAGGTGTTCTCTATTAGCCGGCTTGATCAGGTTGTCAGGGTGCTCAAGGTTTTCTGCGGCGCGAAAGCGACCAAAGTCGTCGTAGTTCTCAAACGGAAAGCCTAACGGATCCATTTTCTGGTGACAGCGCCAGCAATAGCTGGCTCCAGTGCGAGCTTCCATGCGCTGGCGGAGGGTTTTGTCTTTGTCGGGGTGGATCACGGCATCGACCGTGATCGGCACATCGGGGATCGTGCCGGCCAGGAGTTTTTCTCGGATCCACTTGCCCCGGTGTATCGGGTCGGTCTCCAAATTCTGCGAATGGGCGATGAGCCAAGCTGGGTGGGTGAGAATGCCTTTACGATTCGGCATCTTCGCCGGCTGCTGTGTTGGGTAATCCCAGCTCCGCCAGTCGACATTCCAGTAAGAGGCGACTTGTTCACCGCGCATCTGCTGACCGGTGCGCCCGAGGACCGGCCCGCCGTGCCAGAAGCCCATGTTCTGCTTCATGAAGGGCATGGCGCCCGACTGGTCACCGGCAAAGTGGAGCTCTAGCTGGGCCAGGTGCTTGATGAACGTCCGATAGTATGCCTTTTCATCATTGCCTTTGATCTTCTGGAACTCCCAAACGGTCCGCAGGAACGGCATGTGCGGCTTCAGGTCTTTCGGCTGCCAGTTCTTCCAATCATGGCCTTTGAAGTAAGCGTAAGTCCGTTTGAGCGCGTCCGAAGCGGCCTCCATCTCCTCGTTGTTGCCAGAGTGAAAGACATAGAACTTGTCGGTGATTAACAACTCTTCAAACACACGTTCGTCCTTCTCCAGAATGTGCTCGACCAGCATGTCGGTCTCATCGATCAATCTGCTTATAGCTTGCTCGTGGCGGCCGGCACCGAAGCGGTGATCGTCCTTGAACACTTTGATGGCCTTGGGATATCCAAAGAAATCACGAAAGAACCTGAGCTTGCGAATCGGCTGGTTCGTGACGCTGCCGTTGAGATTGGCAGCCTGCACGCCCTCATCAATGATGGTCCAACGGTCGCGCCGACCCAGCATTCGGCGGATCTCACGCCCGTAGTCCTCGCGAGTATGGAGCCTGCCTTCTTCCGCCGCCTTCTTGAGTTCGTCGTCCGGGCCTGAATCCGTCAACGCATAGGCGAGGGCGTAGCTTGCATCACGCCGCGACATCATGCGCCGACCGTGCTCGTCAGCCTCGCTCTGCCCGAATTCATGGCGATACGCGAACTCGGTGCTCAGGACGAGTGACTCGATCAACTTGGCAATGGCCTGCTGTTGCTCGAGCTTGCGCAGGTAGAGCTGCAACAGCTCAACGTTCTCATCGAGTTCTTCGTCGGTTGGTGAACGTTCAAAGATGCGGGCGTACAATTCGATGATCAATCTGTCTATCAATGCAACATCAACGCCACCGGCGGCCTTCCGCTCAGCCTCGAAGTGGGCCTCCCAGTCCGCGATGCACTTGTCGATGATCTGCAGGTATCGATCGCCCTTCTTGCGGTGTTTCTTGATGGTCGCGGTGATGGCCTCCATTTCCGCTTCCTGGAGTGGTGCATATTCGGGAGAACCGAAGTTACCGTTTTCGATGTGCTTGTAGAGCGCATTCATGTCCCACGTATCGTAGAACAGCTTCATGGTTGTGATGCGGTTCTCGATGCGATAGTCGGTGGCTCCTTCCAGGAACCAGTCTCGCTCACTCTGCAGGATGATTCTTTCAAACTCAGCGCGGTCGGTGTTACTGTAAGGCATCCATTCGGAGCCCTCGTAATCCGCAGGAAGTTCCTTCACCCCGTAACCCGTCTGTTTGTAAGTGGCGATGCCCCGCAAGATGGCTTCGATATCCTTGTGATTGAAGCGGCCCAGGAAGCCGAGGTTGCTGTGTCGCGCATTGAGGCTGCCATTTTTGTGTTTTGCTGGTCCGGGATAGGGAATGTCTTTCCGCACCAGCTTGGGCAGCAGCGCTTCGTGCTCGTCGCCATAGATATTTTGGAGCAAGCGCTCCATGGTGGAGGGGGTTGTCAGGAATTTCTCGCGCGCACGCAGGAAGTCGCGGTGCTCGAGTTCGGTCTTCATGACCTCAACCATCGCGGGGTAGTGCGCCTTCATCGTCGCCTCCGAAGTCATGTGGTCGGCGATCCGCTTGGCATTGCCAACCATCGTCAGCAAGTGCCCGGTGGTCAGGCGTTCGTGCATCGAGTAGCGCACGCCGACCGATTCGGGCAGCAGGAATGGGTTCGTGATTGTCCTGCGGAACTTGTTGCCGCGTTCCGTCTTCGGGCTCCAGTGGATGCCGCTGTCACCATGGACGCTGTGCATGGTGCCGTAGATTTTCCGCGTCGGCGTGTAGTCCAGCAGGCTATTCGCCTTTTCGTTGAAGATATACTCGCTGACAAGCCATCGCCGGTCGTGGGTAGATGCTGGACGATCGGCATACTCGCCAGAGAAAAGGTCTTCGTGGTTGACCACGTTGCCATACTCAAAGCGCAAGAGCTTTTCGGCTAAGGCCTTGGACGCATCGCCCGTTAGCTGGCGGTCCAGCCACCGCAACAGAAGCTTGCGCTCAGCCGTGGTTGGCTGCTTGGCCTTCTCCGGCGGCATATTCTCGAAGTGAACCGCCTCCTTGGCTATCACAAAGAGGTCCTGCAGATCGACCGGATCAATCGTCTCCAGTGCATCGAGCCTGATGTCACCCTTCTGCTTGTCCGGTCCATGGCAGGAAACACAGTAGGTTTCCATCACTGTCAATGCCTGGTCGTACAGCTGGGTTGGATTTAGATCAAACGTCGCGTCCTCGGGTTGCGCTGCAACCTGTCCCGCCAGCACAGTCACCAATCCGGCGCCAGCCACCTTGAGAGCCAAGGGCAGGTCCAAGTGTATCGTGGAAGGAGAATCCATATTTTTCTACAAACAGAACGGCATGGGCGAGATTCGGCTGGTTTGGGAATTGGTCAGGGCTGCTTTGTAAATCCAGTTTCGTAACGTGTGCTTTCTGTGATCTTAAGGCCTATCCGCCTTTTGCCAAGAGGACTAAGGGATGGCGAGATTGTTGCACTCCGTAGTGTCCGGAAACTCGAGTCGCCCTGCATTCATGCTGTTTCACAGTAGTAGGATCCCGTAGGGTTAATATATTTGCACAGACTCTTTACTCAGCTTCTCGGTAGTATGGTCTAGCCCATGGCGGAGGCGCGGATTGCTAATTTGAATGACTGAAATAGCCCCTCTCGACTCAGTCAGATCCGGAACTACTTGCTGCTTCTCGTCAGCGTAAAAGACCGCCGTGATCCGAATGTCGGAATGCCGTAGATAACGACTCGCCTCGAAGATACCATACTGGCTGGCTATCACGCTCCCTATTTCCCTGCGCAGTGTGTGTAGTGGTTTCGGCACGTCCACTCCGTGTTCTCGCAACCACTTGTTCAGGCGATTGAAAACCGCATCGCATCGATAGCCTCGCGAGGGACGATGATTCGCGGATTTGAAGGGGCTCTTCACCACAAATTCCTCATCCATCGCCAAGGCTCGAAATTCTCGAAATAGCCCCAGGGTTCGTTCATCAAGGTCAAGGCTTCCTGACGAATCCTCATTCTTCAGCTCATAGTATTCCTTTCGTTCAATTCGAAGGCTACTCTTCTCTAAATCAAACTGGCTCCACAACAAACTATCGATTTCAGCACGCCGCAGGCCGCACACAAGCGCTAACAAGAACACATCGTAAGCCTCGCCATCTTCTGTTGCCAATTGCTCATGCGCGACACCAAGGAGTTCTTTCGCATCAATCGTCGAGTGATACCGAAATGACGGATTCTTATCCAGCGCCACGCCATCAAACGGAAGACCTTCGGGCAGTTGAAGCTCCGCTCTCATGAACGCAATCATTCGTTTAGCAAAGAGCGCCCTGGCGTTCCGGATCAAGCTATTCGTGGTCACGATCGCTCGATTCCGACCCACCGGATTTCCCTCATGTGTCTGAATCCTTTTATTCTTCCACAGGATGACTTTCTCTAAGGTGACGCTTACGATAGAGACAGCGTCGACACGCTTTCCCCATTCTTCCGCCCCACCCTGCTTGGAGTCGTGTTTCCCTTGAACCGCAATCACGGCAAATTCACTCCCGATTTACCTGAATGCCTTGGAGTAGGCATCGAACGTGGTAGCCCGAGCCGATGACGAGGCGTGCGCCTTGGTGATCACCTCCCCCACGGACGTCTCTGACAACTGCTCGCCCTTAAAATACCGAATCGTTTTCTCCCAACCATGGGCAATCAAATGCGTGTAGATCCGAATCCCTTAATGTCCGGAAACTCGAATCGCCTCCATTCATGCGGCATCCCGGTGGTGAGTAGGCCGGGGGAATCCGCCTAACCGCTCACGACATTCCAGCTCCCCTTCACCTGCCAGAGGGATCTCAGGTTCAATGATTCAAAACTCGGATCTCCACCTGCAAAGCAGTCGATCATATACTTCTGTTGTTGGCTACTCAAGACTATCATAGACACTAAACCTGCAAGAATCCGTCCATTTCAGATTCTTGCACTCGCCGGCCGAATTCTCGTCCTTTCGATTTCGCAACCGATTGAAGCCCGCAACTCATGTTGCAATCGAATTCCTGGATACTCAACGGCGGGCGAGTCTGCCTACATGTGTCGGTTGGTCCTTGGAGGCGTCCGATGTCGGGGCTCCGCACACCGGGAGGGTATCAAGGAACGTCCCGCAAACGATGCCCCTGCTTCTATCACCAGTGATTCCGAATGAATATCACCCACCACCACAGCCTCCGCTTTAAGGACACACTCCTGCACATGCAATTCTCCATCCATGCGACCAAAGACCATCGCAGAATGAACACGAACAGCACCGAATATAACGCCGGTCTTGTTCACCACCAATGCTCCACTGAAGAAGAAAATACTTCCGTCGACGGTCCCATCAAGTGTGAACTCCTCAGAGAATTCCAGCAGGCCTTCCAAACTGAGATCCGGCATGAAATGGTTCATTCCGGGTTCAACGATTCCCTGCATCCCTTAGCTTCGTAGGCACCATGGCATTATTTAAATCATGATAAATATGAACATCGCTCGAATAAGAGACGGCTCAAACAGATGGCGTTCAACGCAGCCTCCTAGACAGGAGCTCCTCGCTCGGCTCGTTGCCCTTGCATCTCTAAATATTGCCTGCTTCGGAGTTCAGAAAACACTTCGGCTTTGCCTACTCCAAAAGCCTCCAACTGCCTGATCACCAGCTCGTCTTGCTATAATAAAGTTTTCGGATAGTACGCGAATCGATAGAAACTCTGATCAAACGAAACTGTTTCCTACTTCGTATTCCTTTGGCTCACAATCTAGCTGGAAAGTAGAGAACTACCATTGGAGACATCCCTTTCGATGCAATCAATTCCATATGCACCATGAATACACCAGCTAGCAAACAACACGCACTGCGCCCCTCACTGATTGCCGTGGCCTTCCTGGCAGTCGCTCTCTTCACTTCACAGGGCCAAGACCTCGGCCAGGGCCTTGTTTCCTACTGGCCGTTGGATGACGGGCTCGCATCATCTGCGAATTCCACTCTCCAGGACCTTGAGAGCGCCAATGCTGCGGAACTAACGTCCTCTGATTCTGCGGCGGCTTGGCTAACGGGATCTTTTGCCAAGTCGCGTGGGAGTCTCCGCGTGGATGGCCTTGAGACGTTTGTAACAGTCCCTTCCACGGCTAGTCTCGATCTAGGCACCACCGCAGTGACCCTGTCGCTCTGGGTAAAGATCTCACGGTTGCCCGCCGACCTCGCCGAGAGTTTCGGTGGTATCTTCGACTCAACTAACGACGCCTACATCCTCTATCTGGATCGCAATGCCAATGAACTACGTTTCAAGGTAGCCACCGATGCAGGCGCTCAGCGTCCTGGCATTTCTGCGGCGGATTTGACCGTCGGCGAGTGGATGCATGTCGCGGGCGTCTACGATGGTGAAACGGGTGAAACGCGAATCTATGCGAATGGGGAACTTAAGGACACACACGCAGGTCCTACCGGCACAGTCAATCCTGGACAGGTGGCAGGCATCGGTAGGAATGGCGATGAAGACCGGTTCTTCCTCGGCAGCGATGTCGATGAGATCGCACTTTGGAAAAGAGCCCTATCTGATACAGAACTTCAGGTCGTCATGACGAGTGGTTTGTTGTCTGTCTATGATTCTGATAGCGATGGCATGCGTGATGAGTGGGAGACCAGCGTCTTCGGAACTCTTTCTCGGGACGGCTCGGCCGATGGCGATGGAGATGGCTTAACGGATGCCCAGGAATACGTAGCAGGGACGGTTCCTTCGACTGCCGATAGCGATGGTGATGGTCTCTCAGACGGCGCGGAAGTGAAAACGCACTTATCCGATCCTCTCAAAGGAGACACGGATGGCGAGGGGCTCACCGATGATAAAGAAGTCGCCGAAGGGACGAATCCCGCATCGCCTGACACTGATGGCGATGGCCTCACTGACGCCGAAGAGGTGAACGTCTATCTCACCGATGCAACCAAAGCGGACACGGATGGCGATGGCTTCTCAGATGCTGAAGAACTGGCAGTCGGCACGGATCCCAAAGCGATGGCAGACGCCCCTTCGGGCACCACGGTGTTCCTCGCGCGATCCTCACAATATGGCGAAAACTGGTTGGAACCAACGCTCTGGTCGAATGGGGCCACGCCGGTGGCTGGTAAGGACTACATTGTCCCTGGTAGAGGTGCGGATACACTGATCCTCACGGCAGAGGGAGAAACGGCCTTTCCAGGAGACTCCCTAACACTCACTGGCAATACCCAGCTTCTCATTTCTCAAGGAGGCAGTGGCGTCATCACCATTCCTGAACTCGTCCTCAATGGCGGCCAGCTTGTGCAGGAAGGTTCAACACCGATCACTCTCGCAGGTTCGGTGAATGTGATCGCGGACTCGATCATCATGATGCCAACGGACGGTGGCGTCTTCACTCTAGCATCCACGCTCAACGGCACAGCTCAGTTGACCATCGATGCACCGGATGGCGTGGCCGAGCCTCGTCCCTTTGTTCTCGCCGGAGCAGGCAATCAGTTCACAGGCGACTTCGTATTCGATCACATTTCGCTCAATGCCAAAACGGCGGGCTCGCTTGGCAATGGCAATCTACACATGGTCAGCAGCACGATCGATGTCGACTACAATGCTTACAATCCTCAATCAACTCTCACACTGACTGGAGCCGGTTCCCGGGTTGTACTGGATCAGTTTCTTATCTTCCAATCGCTGGTCATCGCAGAAACAGCGTTTCCCGATGGGACATACGACTTCACGGCTTGGGAGGCCCTCGATCCGAATGCGGCGGATTTCATCACCGATGGCGGCGGAGCCATCGTCCTCGGTGGGGACTCTGACAGCGACCGTCTCCTTGATGAGTGGGAATTGCGCTACTTTGACGATCTCGCCACGGCTGCAGGCGGTGAAGATACTGATGGCGATACACTGACGAACGAAGAAGAATTCATCGCCGACACCAATCCCACATTGCCTGACACCGACGCTGATTCTCTTACAGATGCGGCGGAAGTGAACTCGCACGGTACCAATCCGCTCGTAGCCGACACCGATGCAGACAGCTTAACCGATGCCGAGGAAATCAATCGCGCCGAACCCACCAATCCCTTGCGTGCCGATAGCGATGCCGACGGTCTCAGCGATGGCGATGAA
>JAACDM010000468.1 GCA_009936795.1 Verrucomicrobiaceae bacterium
AGAGAAGTGCCATCAAATATACCTGCTCAGTTCTTGCGTAAGCCCGGTCGCCTTTAGCCTAAAAACGGCAACGGGACCCCTGAAATACTAGTAAAGCGTTGATTTTCAACGATTCTCGATTGCTCGGCAATGAACCCTGAGGATGACAACTACCTGGTGCTCAGGGGCCTGCAAATCAAGGGTGGCGCGCTGTTGCGCTGATTCCATCGCAGTTTTTAGGTTTAGCACCCAAACGCTCTCGTAAATGAGATTTAGATTCTATAAAAGATGCAAATACGGCTGTTCGCCATAAATAATTCTAAGTTTATCATAATATTCATGCCCCAAAAATCTCCTATCGCCGTCATTGGACTCGGCTGCCGCTTTCCTGGCAGTCCGGGGCCGGAAGCGCTCTGGGACCGGCTGGCTGCTGGGGAGGACTTGGTGACACGGTGGCCTAAGGAGCGGTGGGATCTTCTGCGCCCCTTCTTCCCCCACCTCCCCGCCTACGATCCTGACGATGCTCCGTGGGGAGGTTTCATCGAGGACATCGACCGCTTTGATGCGGACCTCTTTAGAATGACTCCCCGGGAAGCCAAAGCGTTAGATCCACAGCAACGCCTTCTGTTAGAAATCGCCTGGGAGGCCTTTGAAGACGCCGGACAGGGGCCAAATGACCTTTCAGGATCCAGAACCGGAGTGTTTCTCGGCATGTCCAGCCACAACTATGGTGTGACGTCCTACAACCGAGCTGAGACTGATCTCTATACAACGACGGGCACGAGCAATGCAGGCGCCGCAAACAGACTGTCCTACCAGTGGAACCTGCGAGGACCGAGCATGACCATCGACACTGCCTGCTCCTCTTCACTCGTCGCCGTTCATCTCGCCTGCAGGAGCCTGTGGTCCGGAGAATCCACAGCGTCTTTGGCCGGCGGCGTTTCGTTGATGCTTCTACCACAAGTCACTCAGAGCTTCGCCTCGGCGGGGTTCATGGCAAGTGACGGCCGTTGCAAGGCCTTCGACGCGCGGGCCGATGGCTATGTGCGCGGTGAAGGCGCGGGGTTGGTTCTCCTGAAACTCCTGCCAACGGCCATCGCCGATGGCGATCGCATTCACTGCGTCATTCGAGGTACGGCGATGAACCAGGACGGCCGCAGCAACGGCCTGACAGCCCCTAACCGACACGCTCAATCTCAACTTCTCCGAGACGCTTATGAAGATGCGGGTATGGAGTCCTCTGAGGTGGACTACATCGAAGCCCACGGAACGGGAACGAAACTCGGAGATCCCATGGAAGCGAAGGCTCTCGCGGAAGCGTTGGGGACAGCACGGCGAACAGATCGTCCATGTCTCGTCGGTGCCATCAAGACTAACATAGGCCATCTCGAAGCCGCTGCGGGAATCGCTGGGCTCATCAAGACTGTCCTGGCCATACGCCATCAGCGGATTCCATCCAATCTTCACTATCAGTCTCCCAATCCTCTCATCCCCTTTGATTCGCTAGCCCTCAAAGTGCCGACCCGTCTAACACCGTGGCCAAACACCGCTCAACCAGCCCGAGCCGGGGGGAGTGCCTTTGGCTTCGGGGGTACCAATGCCCACGTCGTGCTTGAACAAGCTCCTGCCCCCTCAATTCCTCAGTACACTGACGACCGTGCTTCCACTCATCCTCACATTCTCACGCTGAACGCGCGTACACCCGATGCCCTCAATTCGTTAGCACGCCGCTACGTCAACCATTTCGAGCGACATCAAGAAATATCCGTGGCAGATGCCGCTTACACTTCCCAGGTTGGAAGGGCAGCTCTACGATACAGGACGAGCCTGACAGCGAGAAGCCGCGAGGAGATGCTGGCGAAACTGAAGGAGACCGCGATGTCTTCGACATCCAAGAAGAGCGCCGTCACTCCCTCGCCCTCCGTCGCCTTTCTGTTCACAGGCCAGGGCGCCCAGTATCATCGAATGGGTCTGGCACTCTACAAAACTCAATCAGTTTTCCGCCAGCAGATGGATGCCTGTGCCAAGGCTCTTTCCGAATCTCTTGAGATCCCGCTAATTGACATCCTCAGGGGCGCGGGCAATGACCCGATCCTGTTGGACCAGACCAACTACACACAACCAGCCCTCTCTGCCCTGGAACTCTCCTTGGCCCGGCTCTGGATTTCTTGGGGAATCCAGCCGGACTATTTGTTAGGGCACAGCCTCGGCGAATACGTGGCAGCGACGCTCGCCGGAGTCTTTTCTGAGCGGGATGGAATTCGACTGATCGCAGCACGGGGGCGCCTTATGGCCGCGCTACCTCAAAACGGGAGCATGGCTGTGGCTGAGACCGACGCAGAATGGGTAAAAGCACAGATCAAAGAGGAAAGCGATTCCGTTGCCATAGCAGCAATTAACGCGCCTGACCAAGTCGTCCTCTCCGGCGAGCAAGAGGCGATGGACAATCTGATTGCCTCCATTCGGAACGCCGGCCACAAGGTCAGACCGCTCCAAGTTTCCCATGCCTTTCATTCTCCGCTCATGGAACCCATGCTCGGAGAGTTTGAAGAGATCGTCCGCTCAACCCAGCTTTATCCTCCAGACAACGGGCTTAAGCTCATTTCAAATCTCACCGGTAGGTTCGTCGGCGACGACATTGCCCAACCGGAGTATTGGTGCCAGCAAATTCGGAACACGGTCCGATTTGCCGAGAGCGTCCGCTCCCTCGAAAAGTGTCAGTGCGACGTCTTTCTGGAGATTGGACCACACGCCATCCTCAATCCCCTAGTGACCCGAAACCTCTCTGAGGAACCTTCAGGAAACAGCCCACTCTATGTCCAAAGTCTAATCAAAGGAGAGGACGATTCCCGCGTCATGCATGAATCTCTTGGGGCCCTTCACGATCGGGGGTGCCAGGTTGAGTGGGCAGCACTCCATCAGGGCAAGCCTCGGTCCCGCATCGAATTGCCCACATACCCCTTTCAGCGGTCTTCATTCTGGATCGATCCGGGGCCAGTGCCAGCCAGTTCTCTTCAGGCAAATCACGCGAAGGACTACTACGAACTCTCCTGGGAAGAACAGGAGCTTCATCAAGTAGTAAACGGCGCGCCAGTACGATGGTTTCTGCTTCTAGATGACAAAGGAGTGGGGCAAGCTCTGGCAAAACAACTGCGTATAACCGCGCCGGGCGACGACGTCATTATTATCCGCCGAGGTCTTCAGTGCCAACAAGTCTCCGAAGACCACTGGACCATCCGTCCGGGGAATGTCGACGATATCTGTACCTTGCTGAGCCATTGGAAGACCAAGCCTGACATTAAGTTCCATCATTTCGTCCATCTTTGGTCTCTGGACGCACCTGCCTTAGCCAAAGGTTTCGCCCCGACGCAAGCGGCGAAGTCCCTCACCTGTCAAAGCATCCTCGCCTTGGTTCGCGCCTTGTCGACGACCCAGACCAAGATGGAAGACCACACTAACCTGCGGATCTCCATCGTCACCCAGGGAGCGGCTCCACTGGGCGACAATGCACCACCAGTCAGCAGCCTTACCCAATATTTCGCACGCGGTCTGGGCAAGAGCCTAGCCCTGGAACACCCTGAGTGGTGGCACGGAATGATCGACCTTGAAGAGCATCGCTCTAGCAAAGGCACGCCCATTCAAGGCCTGACTGAGGCTCTGCGCTCAGAATCTCCGTGCCAGGAGTTGGCCCTTCGAAACGGCCTCTGCTTTGCGACACGCCTGAAACATCAGAAACTGACACCATCTCCATCTCCCAACCCGATCCATTTCCAGTCGCCCGCGACCTATCTTGTGACCGGAGGGTTTGGCGGCCTGGGCTCCGAAGTGCTCCCACGCCTCCACCGAATCGGGCTGGACCATCTCACCGTCCTGGGACGCCGTCCCGCTGACGACCCCTACGTGGTCGAGCGACTTGCAGCCCTCTCGCGTTTGGGAGCGAAGATTCTCTACCAATCTGTTGATGTGAGTGACCTTCAGGCGCTCCGGGCTTGCATGAACAGCGTGATCACGATCCACGAACTCACTATCAAAGGCATTGTTCATGCCGCTGGGATGACGGGAGTCGAAAGCGCGAAAGACATGGATTGGACTACGTTCGACTCTGCGCTCCACGCGAAGGGCGACGGTGCCTGGCATCTTCACACTCTGTCCCAAGAACTGAGCCTGCCCCTAGACAACTTCATCCTCTTCTCCTCCATCGCAGGAACGTGGGGCTCCAAGGGACAGACTCACTACTCGGCCGCGAATCATTTCCTCGATGGTCTGGCGCACTACCGAAGATCACAAGGCTTACCGGCGATCAGCATTGCATGGGGGCCATGGGAAGCCAACGGCATGGCCTCCGAGAGCTTCCGAGAGCGCCTGGAAAGTTTAGGTATCCGATCGCTTTCAACAGCTCAGGCCCTTGACTGGTTGGAATGCGCTCTCACAAAGAATCACACACCGGAACTCCCTCCCGTCCCCGTAGTAGTCGAAGCGGACTGGAATCAGGTTGCAGCTAGTTTCAGAGCTCAGGGCAGCGGCCAGATGTTCGAACACTTAACGGACACTAGCACGACACTAGCGTGTTTCTCTCCTATACCAACAGATGCCCAAGCGTTGGAGCCCGAGGTGAGACAAATCTGGCAAGACTGTCTCCAGGTTGATCCAATTGACCTGGACGACAGTTTCTTTGATCTTGGCGGCGACTCTATGGTCAGCACCAGTCTGTTCGTTCAGATTCGAACGCGATGGGGAATGGAAATGTCAGGCAGCGCTCTCCTACGGGCACCGACATTACGCCAATTCTGTCAGGAAATTCTCTTGGCGCACCGAAGCGGTGCCGTGGGAAACGAGACCAAAGTCAATTCCGTGGTGACCATTCGGAACGGGAAGAACGGAGAGATGCCATTCTTCTGGATTCACGCCATGGGCGGAGGTGACGGGATAGGGTTTGTCCGCTTTCACGGACTTTTTGATGATTTATCAGACCGTATGGGTGGCACCTGCTATGGCCTTCGCAGCCATGCAGAGCCCTTCGAAACTGTCGAAGCGATGGCACGCCAGTTCATCGAAGACATGCGAGTCGTTCATCCCACCGGGCCCTACGCATTGGGAGCCTACTGCACCTCGGGGGTGGTAGCCTATGAAATGGCCCGTCAACTTTCCGAGGCGGGCGAAGAGGTAAGTGCTCTCTTCATGATCGATACTCCTCCAGCGGTATCCGCTTCCAAACCATCCATGGCGAGGAGGTTTCTCGGACTCTGTCAAAACACTCCTCACTGGCTCTTTGACAACGCCAGGTCAGGCCCCACCCGCCTCGCACGGAAGATCGGCCGCGGCGGCACGATTGCCAAGCGTAAGATCGGCCAGCGCTTGGGCATGACCTCACGCCCATCCATTGAGCTGTCCGATGTCATCGACATGGAACGCTACCCGGTCGCTTCGAGAAAATACGCAGAAGCGCACTGGCGCGCCTACCGATCATATCAACCGGAAGGCTATCGCGGAACCCTGACACTCTTTATTCCAAAAATCCGCAGCCTGCTTTGGTCCGATAGCGTGTCAGCTTGGAGATCATTCGCTCCGAGTGGTATGGAAGTGGAAGTCATTCCCGGCAACCACTCATCGATGCTCGAATCTCCTCACGTAGACGAATTGGTATCCCGCATGCGCCGCCGAATTCGCAGATCCGAGGCACCCCCCGTTTAAAAACACATGAACCCGGCCCAAACTATTGTCGACATTCTCCGCATTCACGCCTCGCGGAATCCAGATCGCCTTATCTATCAGTTTCTCAGGGACGGCGAGATCATATCCTCAACACTAACTTGCGGCGAAATCTTGCAGAAAGCCACAGCCGTTGCGGATCAGCTCCACTTCCACGGAATCAATCGCGGAGAGCGCGCCCTATTGGTTTATCCCTCTGGTCCGGAATTTGTCATCTCCCTTCTAGGCTGTATGGCAGCGGGTGTCATCGCAGTACCAGCCTCCGCTCCCCGTCCACGACGCCACGACGAGCGGCTGGAGAGGATCGTCAGAGACGCAGAAGTGTCCGCGATCCTCACAAGCGAAACGCTTGTCGACGATCTTCAAACGCGGATGGTGGATTCTTGGAGAGACGGGGCAGCCCCCCGCCTCATCACCCCAAACCAGCAAGAGTCACCAAGCCCATCGACCTCCATGCCCAACCTCGGCTCGGGCGACATAGCGTTCTTACAATACACCTCCGGCTCCACAGGCAAACCCAAGGGAGTCATGGTGTCGCACGGAAACATACTGAATAATCTATCATACATCGAAACCGCATTTCAGTTAGTTCCATCTGAAACGGTGTCGGTCACGTGGCTTCCCAGCTTCCATGACATGGGCCTAATCGACGGCCTCTTGGAGCCCCTCTACCTCTCTTGCCCTGGCATTATCATGCCACCTGCCGCGTTCCTTCAGAAGCCAGTCCGGTGGCTTCAGGCGATCTCGAACTTTCGAGGCACTCACAGCGGAGGGCCCAACTTCGCCTACCAGTTATGCGCCCGCATCAATGAGAACCAGAGAGAAACCCTCGACCTGAGTAGCTGGACGACTGCCTACAGTGGTGCCGAGCCCGTCCGAGAATTGACCATTCGTCAGTTCTCCGAGGTCTTTCGTCCTCAAGGATTCCAGAAGCGCTACTTCTACCCCTGCTACGGCCTGGCTGAAAACACCTTGATGGTTTCCGGTGGCATGGCCGATACCCCTCCAGTAGCTCTCCAATTCCACACGCAATCACTACTGCGAGGGCAGGCTCAATTGGCACATAGTGGAGAGGAACCAAGCACGACCTTGGTGAGCTCAGGCAAAGTGTGGCTGGACACCGACCTTCGCATCGTCAATCCCAAAAACTGCCGAGAATGCACACCCGGCGAGATCGGGGAGGTTTGGGTGAAGGGCTCGAGCGCAGGACAGGGTTATTGGCAAGACTCGGCTAGAACCGATGAAACATTTAAGGCGCAATTGGAGAAACTGAATGGCTGTCTTGACGGTCCCTTCCTACGTACCGGGGATCTTGGGTTCCTTTGGGATGGTGAACTCTTCGTGGCCGGGCGCCTTAAAGACGTCATTATCATCAAGGGACACAATCACTATCCTCAGGACATCGAGGCGAGCGTCGAGGAGTGTCATCCGTCTCTCCGTCCGGCAGCCTGCGCCGCCTTCTCCGCTCAGGATGGCACTGACGAAAGGCTGGTCCTGGCCGTCGAAGTAGAACGGACGGCCCTCCGGTCGTTCGACGAGAAATCGGTCTTCGCCGCCATCCGGCGTGTCGTTTCTGAGAACCATGATCTCTCGGTTTCCGCAATCTGTCTGCTTCGGCCTGGGAGTATCCCCAAGACCTCAAGTGGGAAGATCCAGCGGCACCGGTGTCTACAAGCCTTCCTTTCCAATCAACTCCGCAGCGTCGCCTCATGGTGTAGGTCTAACATCACCCCAGAGAATCAACTTGTTCGTCTTAGTGACCATGAATTCTTCCTACAGCCCAGCATTAAATCCTAACGATTTCCCACAGTGAGCATAAACACTCCCCCCACGGCTCGAGAGATCCAAGACTGGTTCTTACCGAAATTAGCCAATGCGCTAGACCTCCCTATAGAAGAAATAGAGCTGGATACCTCCTTTGCCGAGTATGGTCTGGATTCTTCCGTCGCTCTCGGCCTAACTGGCGAACTCAGTGACTGGCTCCAGGCCCCGTTGGAGGCCACCACCCTCTGGGACTATCCCAATATCAAAACCCTTGCGGCCAGCCTAGCCAGGCTCGAAGCGGAGTCCTCGGGCTAAAACAAACGAACCATGCCTGAATCAGCCCCCCTATCCAGTTCACTTCGATTCAATCCGTTGAGCGAAGAATTTCAGGAAAACCCCTATCCCTACTATCAACGTCTACGCGAAGAGGATCCGGTTCATCGAAGCTGGAGCTTCCAACCCGAATGGATTCTAACCCGCTACGACGATGTCCGCCGCGTGCTCCTCGACCGAGAAGTCTTCGCAGTCGAGAAACTAGATCAAAAGCTGCGGGCCAAGAACCGCCTTCTCGCCGCTGAGGGCAAAGATCTCAACAGTCTCGTGAACGTCACAAGCGGTTGGCTTCTATTCATCGATCCTCCGAACCATACGCGCCTCCGCAGCTTGGTCATCAGAGCTTTCACCCCACGAGTCGTGGAGGACATCGCCCCACAGATTCAGGATATCGTCACCGGGTTGATCGACGCCTTCGCCGGGGACCAAGAAGTGGACGTCGTCAGAGGCCTAGCCAGTCCGCTTCCGGTAATCGTGATCGCCACGATGCTAGGACTCCCCATTGAGGATCAGGAAAGACTGAAACATTGGGCAGAAACAATGTTTCGAGTGGTCGATCAGCTCCACACACTGGACGGCTACGTTGAAATGGAGACCTCGGCTCGGGAGTTCGGCTCCTATCTGAGAGAATTAATAGAGAAACGGGAAAATCACCCGCCACGCAAGGATCTCCTAGGAGCCCTCTTGTCCGCTCGCGACAAAGATGATCGCCTGAGTCACGACGAGATCATTAGCTTCACGATGTTGCTCTTCAGCGCTGGCGAGGAAACCACTCTCAATCTCATCGGCAACGGATTACATGCCCTCTTACATCATCCTCAGGCCTATCGCCAATGGCAGCAAGAGCCTAAACTCACCAACTCTGCAGTGGAGGAATTCCTTCGCTTCGACAGCCCCGTGCAGTTGATCTCCCGTGTCGCAGTCAGCGACCTTCAGCTTAATGGCAAGATGATCAAGGCTGGTGATCGCGTCGTGGCCTGCCTGGGCGCCGCCAACCGGGACCCAAAGCAATTCTCCCGTCCTGATCACCTCGACCTCGCTCGTGCAGACAACCGCCACCTCGCCTTTGGCGGCGGCCTGCATCATTGCGTGGGAGCGCCCCTCGCCCGTCTTGAGGGCCAGATCGCCCTTCGTTCATTGTTAGACCGATTCCCAGATATGACCCTCGTGCCCAATAGCGTAATACGCCGCCCGAACCGGGCCTTGCGCGGTCTCTCACAGCTGATCGTGCGTTTGGTTCCCTAACGCAAAGCAAGCCTCCTTTCGCAGCGAAGGCCCCCGAGAGATCTGGGCATAGTCCTCAATATGGCTTCAGCAGGGCAAAGGCAACGACAACGCCGCCCTGCAACGATCACGTCCAGCTCCGGCGGAGGCGGACTATCAACGGCTGAGCGAAGAGGTAGAGCCCGCTTACTAGCATCACAAGTAGGACAACGGCTGAAGGGAGGAAGATCCAAAGTTTAGCCAAGGGGTGGAAGAAACTTCCGTCGTGAATCGACTCGATCAGATCGGATCTGCGATAAGCCGTCTGGAGGACCTCGCCTGTGGCCAAGTCGACCTGCACTTCCCAACCGTTGTGGCTCTTCACTTTGACGACACCTTTCGACGCGCGCACATCGAGTCGCTCGATGTCGTCCCAGCTGGTGATCGCAGCCGCCTCGACACTGGCGGCCGCATTGTAGATCTCTTCGAAACCAATGGTCGGCAACTTGCTGCTACCATTGATTGTGTCTGGCTGAATCCAGGCAAACTCTTTCTTGAGGAGGAGCAGAACACCTGTGCCAATGACAACTAGCAGAGGTACTGCTACGAGGAGCGAGGCCCAGTAGTGCGTCCTACGAGCCAAGCGCTTCCATGAAAAGTTCATGAACTATGGCTTGGGCAGCGGTCGACCAGATGTCCAGGGCACGTTGGCCGCGTCCAATCTCTTGTGAAGGGCTGGGAGATCTTCTTCGAGGAGTGTGGTCAGGGCCCCTCCACGTTCCTCGAACTGATCCTTCGCAATCTGAAACTGCTCCCGACTTGTTGTCGTCGGGCCGTAGATGGATCCAGATCCAGAATTCGCCACTCGCAGTCGCGAGCCAATCGATGGCTCTGATTCCACGTCGTGTTTGGATTTGATACGATCACCCGTGAAGAGTTCCCTGAAGTCCATGAGCTTCAGCTCCAAGGCTCGGGTTTCGTCATAGAGTTCCGTGTAAAGTTCTGTGTCGGAAAGCTTCAGTCTATTGATCTCTCGTTTGATGTCTGCGAGCTGGTTGATGACATCGTTAGCAGCACGATCTGCTGTATTCACCTCACGCCGCAGCTTGCTAATCGTTTCGTAGTAGGCAACCCGCGTGACAGAATCAGATTCAGACAAGGTGCTCTCTTCATCGATACTCACGACTTCAACCTCTTGGGGATTACCGACTGCCTTGCTTTCCCCGTCTACGATCTTCGTTGCGGCGATCGTGTACCTACCGGGTTGAACCAAGGGTCCACCATTGGTGAACGTGTTGTTTCGATACCTCAAATCCCAGGTAACTCGATGAATGCCCGCGCCTGTTGGACCTTCAAATCGACTGATGACATCTCCCAACCCATCTGTAACCGTAAACCGAAGTGAAGCCCCCTTCTTCTCTTCGCGTCCTTCTTCCTTGAGGACATCCCAGCCTGGGTAGGTATTGTCGCCGCCTGCTTTCTTCACTTTGCGCTCCTTCTCCAAACGCACCTGTTTCTTGGTCTTCACTTCCATGGCATCACGGTTGTAATAGGTGATCATCGCTCCCACCGGAGGGTTGCTCGCAGAGAAGAACTTGTCTCCCTGGTACCCCTTGCGACCACCAATACCATAATGGGGCACATAGCGGTAAGTCTTGCGAATTGGGTAGATGATCAACTCCTCTTTCTCTAAAGCTTCGTCGCCAACTTCTCGTAGGAAACTGTAGTCATCGAACACGTAGAAACTACGTCCAAAGGTCGCACCGACGAGGTCGTTCTCGCGACGCTGAATCTCGATATCCCGGAAAGGAATGGTGGGCACATTACCCGTCAGTTTCACCCAATTGGCCCCGCCATTAATGGTAAAGAAGACGCCAAACTCGGTGCCCAGGAAGAGGAGATCAGCTTTCTCATGATCCTGATTGATACGCCAAACGAGATGCTTGTTAGGAAGGTCCCCTACAATGGAACTCCAAGTCTGGCCCCGATCCGTGCTCTTGAATACATAGGGCTTGTAGTCGCCCGTCTTGTGATGATCAAATGTTGCATAGACGGTATCGGCGTCATGGAGATCAGCTTTGATGTCATTGACAAACGCATATTGAGGAAGATCGAAGAGGCGCTCGACTTTGCGCCAATTCTCCCCACCATCCTCCGTGATCTGAATCAAGCCATCGTCGGTCCCGACATAGATCAGCCCTTCAACAAGGGGCGATTCCGAGACCGACGTGATGTTGCTGTACTGCGACATGGCGTAGGTATCGTAGAGCCCAAGATCCAGGCTCCAGACGCGATCCATGTGCTTCAACTTGTAGCGATCAACGTTGCGCGAGAGGTCGGGACTAATGGCTTCCCAGGAGTCGCCGCGATCATCGCTGCGATAAAGCTTCTTGGAACCATGATAGATCCGAGTATTCGAATGAGGGCTGATGAGAATGGGCGCGTCCCAGTTGTAACGAAGGCCATCTTCGCCCTTGCCTGGTTGTGGGCGGATACTAATAGAGTTCCCCGTCACACGATCCACACGGCGCAGGTAGCCTTGCTGAGACTCGCCATAGATCACGTTGGGATCCGTCGGATCAATGGCACAGTCGTGTCCGTCGCCACCGATGATCGGGCGCCAATCTCCGTTTAGGATTCCCGAATTGCTACGAGTGCGGCTGGGGCCATACTGCGTGTTATTGTCCTGCGTGCCGCCGACGATGTTGTAGAACGGGTAGTCATTGTCCACGTCGACCTTGTAGAACTGGGTGAGCGGTAGGTTCGGAAAGTACTCGTAAGTCTTGCCGCGATCATAGGAACGATAGAGACCGCCATCGCAACCGACCAAGAGGAAATCCGGATCGGTCGGATGAAACACCACAGCATGATTGTCGACGTGCTTGTTAGTGCCATCGGCAGAACGCCAGTTCTTTCCGCCATCTTCACTATAGCCGAGGTAGACATTGGCTTGATAGATGGAATCAAACCGATGGGGATCCACGTAGATCTCTTGGTAATAGTGGGGACCTGTGCCGCCGCTAATGTAGTCGCTTCGCTTTTGCCAGCTCTTGCCGCTGTCTTCCGATCTCCAGAAACCACCTTTCTTTCCGGCCAACTCGATGGTGGCATAGACAACTTCAGGACGCTGCGGTGAGATCTGGAGGGAGATCTTGCCCTTGTCTTCCCCGGGCAGACCTTTCGTGAGTGCGTTCCACGACTTTCCACCATCGATCGATTTGAAAATGCCCGTCTCAGGACCTCCATTCACGATCCCCCACACCGTGCGATGCCTCTGATGCGTCGCTGCGTAGAGCACTTCTGGCTGACTCGGGTGCATCACAACATCCGTAACGCCAGTATATTCACCTTTTGACAGAATAAGCTTCCACGACTTGCCGCCATCGATTGTCTTGTAGAGACCGCGTTCGCCACCACCTGACCACAGTGGCCCTTGCGAAGCCACATAGACGACGTCCGAGTTCTCTGGGTGAACGATGATCTTGGAAAGATGTTCGCTCTTTGGTAGGCCGACATTTTTAAAACTGCCACCCCCGTCGGTGCTCTTATAGATGCCATCGCCGAACCCGACATGACGCCCTCCAACGTTCTCTCCTGTGCCGACCCAAATGATATCGGTGTTAGAAGGATCCACTGCAAGGCACCCGATCGAGTAGGAGCCGTAGTTTTCAAAGATCGGTTTCCACGTCGTGCCGGCATTGGTTGTCTTCCAGACATTTCCTGAACCGGCGGCAACATACCAAGTGTGAGGCTTCTCTGGATCGATGGCAATGTCGGCGATCCTTCCAGACATGAGCGCTGGTCCGATGCTCCGCAGCTTGATGCCCGAAAGCAACTTTGAGGTCAGCTTCTTGGGCGCCTCCTTCTCGTCGTCATCAGCAAGAGCCTGGACAGAAAAACTGAGCGAAAGAATGAGGGCAGAAAGCCATTTAGATACCAGTATATTCATAATCTTTAGAATAAACCATATCCTTAGCAATTGCACGGCGGCAATGCAACTTCGAAATCATGGAGTCGTGGTCGCTTAAACTGGGATGACAGGCTTCAACGACATTGAGAGCGCAACCGAAGCGGAGAGAGGATACCTTGAACCTGGGACCCAGATTGCTAGCCTCCGAGGATGAAAACTACCCATGCATACCTATTAATCGCACCGATTTCAGTTTCCCTCGGCCTCACCTTGTGGGCAGCTGAGACCAAGGCTAACCACGAAGCTAAATCTGGAGAAACTTCGCCGGTGGAAAATCAGTGGCAACACTTGGCACTACCACAGGACGTCGAGAATCAATTCGGTGACAGGGAATTTGCTAGAAAGATCAATCAGCTCGGCCGAGAGGGCTGGGAGTTGGTGACCGTGACCAATCTATCGGTGGATGGCTCAACAACCAAAGCGGTCTATTACTTCACGAAGCCGCTTTGAACCGTTTCCTTCTTGCTAGAGATGACTCACTACTCTGAGCCTACGACCATCTAACAGACACGACACCGCCATCTACTGCCAGATTCTCTGGAGCGGATAGGCTGCCATATGGTCGATCGCACCCTCTCCAAAGTCGATCTGCATCGCTCCCGGCTTGGCGAAGAAGAGACCGGTGATAACAGATTCACCGTCGTTGGCAAAAATCTCTATTGAAGAACGATCAATGAGTAGCCGAAGCGTAACCTGATTATCCACGGCGCGTAAAGGTGCCGTGTGCACCCCTGGGAAATGTCGACTGAAGTTCGTTTCACCGAACTGACTGCGATAGAAGCCGAGCTCTCCAGTCATCGCATCCACCTTGATCATGGCCGTTCCACTATTAGGCTTTGATAGGAATAATTTGGTCACCTTCTTGGCATCCAAGGTCAGTTCGATATCCAGGAGTTCTGTGTTCAGCGAGCGGACGAGTTCGATCGCCGCCTCGACCGACGGGTTCTCGAGCACTTTCCCCTCACCTCGAATCCTGTTCAACT